>NZ_JAMHGA010000024.1 GCF_023660105.1 Desulfovibrio aminophilus
CCCCCCCCCCCCCCCCCCCCCCCCCCCCCCCCCCCCCCCCCCCCCCCCCCCCCCCCCCCCCCCCCCCCCCCCCCCCCCCCCCCCCCCCCCCCCCCCCCCCCCCCCCCCCCCCCCCCCCCCCCCCACACCAGCCCGGCTTCGCCGGTTCACAGAAAGACCGGAGAGACTCTCTCCCCGCCTTTCTCAAATCCGGCGAAGCCGGGGAAGGCGGACGCGAGGCGTGTTTTCACGAGCCAGGCAGGGGCGAGTCAGGTCCGGCCCAACGGGCCGACACGACATGCGCCGCCGAGGAGATGAACGGGAATCGGGAGTGAACCGCCCCTTGCCTTGGCGTGAAAATACCCGAGGGTCCGCCCCCCCCTTCGGGGGTTCATAGAAAGACCAAGAGGCTTTCAACCTGAAAAGGACGACGCCATGATGAAACAGGACTTCGCACGCATCATCCAGGACTTGTGCCTGTTCTTCGGCAAGGAGGAACCCACTCCGGCCCGGGCCCAGGCCTGGTACGACATGGTCCGCCACCTGCCGGGCGGCGCGTTCGCGGACTTCGCCCTCTCGCGCATCAAGGCCGCCGAACCCCACTTCCCGGCCAACCCCGCCCGGCTCCTGCTCCTGGCCTTCGAGGAATTCGGCGACACGCCCGAACCCGCGCCGGACCACGGACCGGCCCACTGCCCGCACTGCCGCGACACCGGGGCCCTGGTGGCCGAACGCGACGGCAGCCGCCTGTTCTTCCGCTGCGGCCACTGCGGCCGCACCGACGCCGCCGGACTGCCCCCGGCCACCACCCGAGCCCTCGCCGACGCGGGATTCCGCGTCATCAACTGATACGAACGCAAGGAGAAGGATATGCTCTGCCCCATCTGCGGCCATGACGGAAGCCGGGTCATCAAGACCCGCGAGGACGAACGCGGCGAAGCCATCAACCGGGTGCGCGAGTGCCGGGCCTGCGGCCACGTCTGGCGGACCCGCGAGGCCGCCCTGACGCCGCTCCCGGCCCGGGGTCAGTCCCCCTCGGCCCGCGCCGGGGCGTAGGCGCGGATGACCTCCAGCACGGCGGCCTCTTCCAGGGGCTTGGCGTAGTAGAAGCCCTGGGCGTACTCGCAGTCCAGCAGCATGAGCATGTTCTGCTGCTCCCGGCGCTCCACGCCCTCGGCCACCACCTTGAGGTCCAGGTTGTGGGCCAGGCTGATGATCGCCTTGACGATCTCCATGTCCGCCTGGGAGTCGAGCATCTTGCGCACGAAGGAGAGGTCGATCTTGAGCACGTCCAGCGGGAGCTGGCGCAGATAGCTCATGGAGGAGTAGCCCCGGCCGAAGTCGTCCACGCCGATGCCCATGCCCAGCGCCTTGAGCCGGGCCAGCACCGAGGCGGTCAGCTCCGGGTTGCTCATGATGGCCGTTTCGGTCACTTCCAGCCGCAGCCGCCTGCCGGGCAGGCCGGAATCCGCCAGCGCCTGGCGGGCGTGGTCCAGGAAGCGGGGGCTGTCCAGCTGGCGACCGGAGACGTTCACCGAGATGGTCAGACCCTCGGCGTTGGGCTCGCCTGCCCGGAAACGGGCCATGACCTCGCAGGCCCGCCGCAGCACCCATTCGCCCAGGTCCACGATGAGCCCGGTCTCCTCGGCCACGGGGATGAATTCGCCCGGCCCGATGAGCCCCTTCTCCGGGTGGCGCCAGCGCAGCAGGGCCTCCATCCCGGCCAGGCGCGGCCCGCCCTTGAGGCTCACGATGGGCTGGAACACGAGGTAGAAATCGCCCCGCCCCAGGCCCTCGCGCATGTCGCTCTCGAGCATGAGCCGCTTGCGGGCGTTCTCGCGCATGGACGGGGTGAAGACCTTCAGCCGGTCGCCGCCGCGCCGCTTGGCCCACTGCATGGCGATGTCCGCGTCCTGGAGCAGGTCCGAGGCGTTCTCCTCGCCGTGCTGCGGAAAGACCAGACCCACGCTGGCCGTCAGGCGCACGTGGCGGCCCTCCACCTCGAAACCCCGGCGGAAGCCCTTCAAGATGGCCTTGGCCGCGCGCACGGCCTCGCGCATGCCGCGCGGCGCGTCCAGGAGCACGAGGAACTCGTCCCCGCCGTAGCGGGCCACGGTGTCGCCCTCGTCCACGCCGGACAGCAGCCGCGCGCCCACGGACAGGAGCAGGGCGTCGCCGAAGGAGTGGCCCAGGGAGTCGTTGAGCACCTTGAAGCGGTCCACGTCCACGAAGAGCAGCGCGAACAGCCCGGCGTGGCCGGAGCGCAGCCGGGCCAGGGCCGTGGCCACCCGCGTGAAGCAGAGCGTGCGGTTGGCCAGCCCGGTGAGCGGATCGTGCAGGGCCTGACGCCGGAGCTGCTCCTCCATCTCCTTGCGGGCCGTGATGTCCCAGCTCATGACCTGGCGCGAGACGCGGCCGTCGGGATGATGGATGGGGCTCTGGACCACGTGGGTCCAGCGGCCGGTCGTCCGGTCCCGGACCTCGAAGCGGCCGGTGCGGGCCTCGGCCACGGAACCGGCCGAGCACCACGGGCACTGCTCGTCCAGACCGTGCAGGGCCGCGTGGCAGGGCTCCCCGCGCGGATCGCGCTCCAGCCGCTCCATGAGCCGGGCGTTGGCGAACTCGATGCGGCCCTGCTCGTCGCAGATGAAGATCTCGCCGTCGAAGGCCTCCACGATGGCCTGGTAATGGGCCTCGCGCTCACGCAGGGCGCGCTGGTCCGCCAGCCTCCGGCTGATGTCCTTGGCCGCCACGAGCACGTAGCGCCGCGACTCGAACCCCGCCACGCGCAGGCTCAGGTCGCAGGGCACGCTCACGCCGTCGGCCCGCAGGAGCCCGGCGGTCAGCTCGCGCACCCCGCTGCGGCCCTCGCGCAGGGCCTCGGACAGGGCCTCGGACAGGGCCCGCATGGCCCCCTGGTCCAGCACCGCGCCGGGAGCCAGGCCGAGCAGCCCCTGGACCGTGCGCCGGGTGAGCCGGGCCGCGGTCTCGTTGGCGTCCACAAAGGCGAGGTTCTCCGCGTCCAGGACCAGGATCGCGTCCGTGGCCTGGTTCAGCAGCGCGCGGAAGCGCTCCAGCTCCCCCAGACGCTCCCGCAGCTCCGGGTAGTAGGTCTTGCGCACCGAGCGTTCGCCCAGCCCGATGAGCCGGGTGCGCACGTCCTGGGGCTTGTCAGAGGGCCCGCTCATAGATGGCCTCGATGTCCTCCACGCCCAGCTCCGCCGGATTGGTGGTCAGGCAGGGGTCCTGCACGGCCTTCTCCGCCAGCGCGCGCAGCGACTCCCGCGTCACGCCCAGCTCGGCCAGGCTCTTGTCCATGCCCACCTCGCGGTTCAGATCCTGAAGCGTCCTCATGAGTTCCGCGCGCGCGGCCGCCGGGGTCCGCGCCGAGACCCCCAGGGCCTCGGCCGCCTTCATATAGCGTTCCGGCGCGGACTGGAAGTTGCGGTCCACCACGTGCGGCAGCAGGATCGCGTTGCACAGGCCGTGGGGCAGGTCCATGTACCCGCCCAGGCTGTGGGCCATGGCGTGCACGGCCCCGAGGATGGCGTTGGAGAAGGCCAGCCCGGCCTCCATGCTGCCGAGCATCATGTTGCCCCGGGCCTCCAGGTCCTCGGGCGCGGCGATGGCCCGGGGCAGGTTCGCCCGCACCAGCCGCATGGCGTCCAGGGCCAGCAGATCCGTGAGCGGGCCGTTGGCGTTGGAGGCGAAGGCCTCCATGGCGTGGGACAGGGCGTCCATGCCCGTCTCGGCGGTCAGCTCCGGGCCCATGGTCACGGTGGTCAGCGGGTCGATGAGCGCCGCGTCGGCCACCAGGGTCTTGCTCACGATGGCGATCTTCACCTTGCGCGCCGTGTCCGTGATGATCGCGAACTGCGACACGTCCGCCGAACTGCCCGCCGTGGTCGGCACGCAGATCAGCGGCGGGGCCGGGCGGTCCACCCGGTCCGCGCCCTCGAACTCCAGGATGTGGCGGCGGTTGGAGTGCACGATGCCCACGCCCTTGGCCAGGTCCATGGGCGAGCCGCCGCCCACGGCCACGATGCAGTCGCAGCCGTCGCGGTCGTACTGCTCCGCGCCCTGCATCACCTGGTGGTCGCGGGGGTTGGGCGAGACGTTCAGGTAGAGCGACACGTCCAGGCCTTCTTCGTCCAGGCTCTCGCGCACGAGGCCCGTCCAGCCCGCGTCCCGCACCCCGGGATCCGAGACGAGCAGCACCTTGCCCGCGCCCAGGTTCCGGGCATACTGCCCGGCCAGCGCGGCCGCGCCCTCGCCGAACACCGACTCCGGGGCCACGAACTTGCGCAGATCGAATACGTGAGCCATAGCCGCCCCCCCTCCGGGCTCCGCCCGAAAAATCAACCATAGCGCAGCCCTCGTCGACATGCCACCTTTCCGCAATGATAATCACCCGCCCGGCTTCGCCGCCCCCTTCGGGGGTCTCCAGAACAGCCAAGAGGCTCCCGCCTTGCGCCTTTCTGGAGACCGCCTTCGGCGGCCCGGCTTCGCCGGTTCATGGAAAGACCAAGAGACTCCCATCTCTCCGCCTTTCCATGAACCGGCGAAGCCGGGCGAAGGCGGGCGAAGGCGGGTTGACAGGGGGAGGGGAAAGGGGCCAAGTGCGGGGATGCTGAACAATGGAAACAGCGCGGCCGGCAAGGGTCCGCATGGCGCGGCGGGCGTTATCCTGGCCCTGGCCCTCCTGCTCCTGGCGGCGACGTCAGCCCGGGCCGAGGGCCCGCAGTACTGCACCGGCACCTTCTCGAACATGCGCTACGTCCAGGCGGGCAACGACCTCATCGGCATGGAGGTGCGCATCGTGCTGGGCGAACGCGGCTTCAAGGCCATGATCCAGTCCGCCCTGGGCACGCCCGGCGACCCCGTGCTCGTGGACGCGCAGATCAAGGGCCAGGCCATCAGCTTCGATGTCCCGGCCGGCCGGAACGAAAGACCGGGCCGGTTCCAGGGCACGATCACGGACCAGGGCATCAGCGGCGCCCTGACCTACGAAAACGGCGGCCAGATTCCCCTGAACCTGCCCCGCCGCACCAGCTATTGGGACGATCAGGCCCCCTTCGGAGGGTCGTGAAAACAGAGCTGGGGGCTGCGCGCCCCCAGACCCCGCGCCAGAGCTTCGCCCTGGACCACCTGGATGCGCGGTCTTTCGCGGGTCCGTCGCGCACCTTCGGCGCGCTCGCCCCGCGAAATCCCGCGCATCGGCAGGCCGAAAAAAACGGCTCGCGAGCCGAGGACTGCAATGACTGTTGAATCCCTGACCCTGTTGTCGCGGCGGCGGTTCCTGGCCCTGGGCCTGGGCGCGGCCTGCTGCTGCCTCCTGCCCCGGCCGCTCCGGGCCGGAACCCCGAACTGGTACGAGGCCAACCGCGAAAAGCTCCTGGCCGAGTTCCGCGACACCAACGCGGGCATGATGGCCCTGGCCCGGCCCAGGCTGGGCGGAAAATCCGCCGACGACGCGGCCCGCGAGGCCGAAGCCGGGTTCTCCCGCCTCCTGCCCGGGCTGCCGGACGTGGGCGGGGAGGCCAACCGCAACCTGCCCTTCCTGGTCCAGGCCGCCTGGCTCGTGGCCCTGTATCGGCCCCTCGCGGCCCGGAGTCTGAGCGCGGACGAGGTGGGCAAGATGTACTTCGACCTCTGCGCCCAGAGTCTGGCCCAGGCCCCGGCCCAGGCCATGCTCGCGCGCGGCGCGGCGGCCTTCACCCCCGAGGCCCTGGCGGCCACCCGCGCCTGGGCCCTGGAAACCCAGAAGCGCCGCTACCCCGCCGACTGGGTGGCCTCTTACGTGGAAGGCGACGGCGCGACCTTCGACTACGGCTACGACTACGTGGAGTGCGGGGCCCTCAAGTATTTCCGGGCCCAGGGCGCGGCCGACGTGGCCCCCTGGTACTGCCGCAACGACTTCACCATCTCCAAGATCATGGGCACCGGCCTGTTCCGCACCGGCACCCTGGCCGACGGAGCTCCCCGCTGCGACTTCCGCTACCGCCGGCTTCGCCGGTTCATAGAACAGCCAAGAGGCTCTCGCCTCCCCGCCTCTCTATAAACCGGCGAAGCCGGCCCCCCTTCGGCCGCACGCGCAAGGCGGGCGCGAGGCGTGTTTTCACGAGCCAGGCAGGGGCAAGGCAGGCCCGGCCCGAAGCGCCACACGACATGCGCCACGACCCAGACACCTTTGAATCGGGAGTGAACCGCCCCTTGCCTTGTCGTGAAAATACCCGAGGGTCCGCCCCCCCCTTCGGGGGTTCATAGAAAGGCAAGGAGGCTCCCGTCTCTCCGCCTTTCTATAAACCGGCGAAGCCGGGCCCCCTTCGGGGGTCTCCAGAACAGCCAAGAGACTCCCGCCTCCCCGCCTTTCTGAAACGGGCCGAAGGCCCCCCCTTCGGGGCCTACAGAACAGCCAAGAGGCTCCCGCCTTTCTACAAGCCCCCGAAGGGGGCGAAGGGGGCCTCGGTTGATCCGCCGGACTGAACAGGGACAGCGGCGGGACCGAGGCCCATCCACGGAGGGTGACGGGAGGGGGCACGTCCGCTCCCGCCGGGCTTGATGAGCCCCCGAAGGAGGGCAGGGGCTCAGGCGTTGGATTCCTTGCGCAGATCCTCCACGAGCGTCTCCAGGTTGCGGGCCTGGGCGGCCAGGGAGCCCACGACCTGGGCGGACTGGCGCATGGCGTCCGTGGTTTCCTGCGAAATGCGGCGAATCTCCTCGATGGCTCCGTTGATCTGCTCGCTGGAGGCGGACTGTTCCTCCGAGGCCGCGGCGATGGCCCGGATCTGGTCCGTGGAGCGGTCCACGAAGCTCACGATCTCGGCCAGGGCCGAGCCGGACTGCCCGGCCAGCCGGGTGGTCTCGTCGATGCTCGAAGCCACGCGGTCCACCTTCTCGATATTCTGGCGCGTGCCGCGCTGGATGCCCTGGATGGCGTCGCCCACCTCCTTGGTGGCGGTCATGGTCTTCTCGGCCAGCTTGCGCACCTCGTCGGCCACGACCGCGAAGCCGCGCCCGGCGTCGCCCGCGCGGGCGGCCTCGATGGCCGCGTTCAGGGCCAGGAGGTTGGTCTGGTCCGCGATGTCGTTGATCACGCCCATGACCTGGCCGATGGACTCGGCCTCGCGGCCCAGGGCGAGCATGTCGTCCTTGAGTTCCAGTGACTGGCGCTGGACCTGGCCGATGACCGTGACCACCCGGGCCACGATCTCCGCGCCTTCCTGGGCCTTCTGGCGCGCGCCGCCGGAGGTCTCGGCCGCCTGGGAGGCGTTGCGCGCCACCTCCAGCACGGTATCGTTCATCTGGCCCATGGCCAGGCCGGTCTCGTTCACGCGCCGGGTCTGGTGCTCGGCCCCGCCGCTGGACTGGCGCACGCTGGCGGACAGGTCGTCGGAGGCCTGGGCCACCACCGTGACCACGCCGCGCAGCTTCTCGGCGGCCTGGAACATGCCCTCGCGCCGGGCGCTCTCGGCCCGGCGCATGGCCTCGTCCGCGGCCTCCAGGGCGCGTTTCGCCTCGTCGCGCTCGCGCCCGGCCTCCCCGGTGGCCCGGGCCACGTCCGCGCGGAAGGCCGCCAGGCTGTCGGCCGTGGCGTTGAGCGCCTGGGCCAGGTCGCGCATGGAGGACATCCGCTCCGCGTCCACCCGGCCAACGTCCTCGCCGCCCAGCTCCTCGGCGAACTCCACGCAGCGGCGCATGGCCACCAGGTCGCGGTTGGAGACGAAGTAGCCCAGGGCGTACATGCCCAGCACCGCCCCGGCCAGGATGATCCAGAGCAGCCGCATGTGCCCCTCGATGCGCTCGGTCATCAGGGCCATGCCCGCGTCGAAACGCTTGTTCATGGCCTTCTCGAAGGCCCCGTAGTTCTCGCGGAAGGCCATGGCGAACGGCGTGGCCCGCTTGTGATACTCGGCATAGGCCGCGTGGCGCTCCTCCACGGGCACGCCCCGCAGCCCGCTCACGATCTCGGTCCCGTCGCGGGTGAACTGGATCGAGGCCTCGCGCGCCTTGGCGATGATCCCCTTCTCCTCCGGCGTGAAGTCCAGGCCCGCGAGCACCGTGTAGTTGCGCTCGATGTTCGCCGCGGTCTCGTCGATCTTCTTCAGGTCCTTCTCGATGTCCGAGCCGAGCATGATGTTGCGCGTGAGCCTGCTGAAGAAGTTGATGTCCTTGGCGATGTCCAGGGCAGCGATGCGGCCCACCGTGTCGCGGTTGCGCATGGTGCGGAACGTCTCCTCCAGCGTCCGCGTGCCCTGGAACGAGACCCCGAACAACACCGCCAGCGCCACGGCGCCGACAGTGAGCGTCAGAATGAATTTTCCCCGCAGTGATAGTCGCCGCATGTCTCCCCTCGCACAGCGTTGCAGTCTCTTTCCACCACAAACAGCCCTCAACATGGAGGCCGCATCGGCCCGGCCTCCGTCCCTCCCGCGCAACGGACTGCACGTTCCATTCCACTTCCGCGAGCACAAAAACATGCAACAATATCAATGCGCCAATCCGGCCGCTGCACATCTTCCCGCCAACTGCCGGATACATCCGCCACCCCCCGTTAGCACCCCCTTCGGGGGTCTCCAGAACAGCCGAGAGACTCCCATCCCCCCGCCTTTCTGGAAACCGGCGAAGCCGGTCACCCTTTTGCAGGACAGCAAAAGGGGACCGCCGGTTCCTCCGGCGACCCGAAGGGCGGGCCACAGGACGAGAGCCCGTCACCCTTTTGCAGGACAGCAAAAGGGGACCGCCGGTTCCTCCGGCGACCCGAAGGGCGGGCCACAGGACGTGGCCCGTCAAGATGCAAATCCGCTGCAAAGAGCTGCATATTCCATGTCATTCTCCGCAGCCCCGGAAAACCCGTTGTAGCCTGTGCGTGCCTGGCGGGCGGAGGGTGGTCCTCCCACCCCGGAACCGGGCGCACGCGGCCGGTCGGGCCGCCTTCCGGGACCGTTCGCGGCACTCCCGGGGACATCCGGCCGACACCCGCCGATGGCCGGGCCAGGGCCCGGCGCGACACATCCCAATCGGAGGGAACAATGTCCATCACGATCGAGAACAGTTTCGTCCAGCAGTACGTGAGCGAGGTCCACGCCGCCTATCAGCAGCGCGGCTCCAAGCTGCGCAACTGCGTCCGCCTGCAGACCGGCGTGGTCGGCGGCACGGCGGTGTTCCAGAAGAACGGCAAGGGCAGCGCGGGCCGCAAGACCCGCCACGGCAACGTGCCGCTGATGAACGTGGAGCACGCGTCCGTGCCCTGCCTCCTGGAGGACTGGTACGGCGCGGACTACGTGGACAAGCTCGACGAGCTGAAGTTCAAGCAGGACGAGCGGGCCGTGGTGGCCAATGCGGGAGCCTGGGCCCTGGGCCGCAAGATCGACGAGCTGGTCCTGGCCCGCATGGCCGTGAGCGACAACACCCTGGCCCTGGCCGACAGCGGCCTGACCAAGGCCAAGATCCTGGAGGCCTTCGGGCGGCTGAACACGGCCGACGTGCCGGACGACGGCTCGCGCTTCGCGGCCGTGGGCGCGCGCCAGTGGAACGAGCTGCTGGACATCTCGGAGTTCAAGAGCGCGGACTACGCGGGCGACCGCTACCCCTGGCTCAAGGGCACCGAGTCCCGCGTCTGGCTCGGCATCACCTGGCTGTTCCATTCCGGCCTGCCGCTCTCGGGCGGCGCGCGGACCTGCTTCGTCTGGCACAAGAGCGCCGTGGGCCTGGCCGAGGGCCAGGACATCAAGTGCTTCATCGACTGGGTGCCGGAGAAGGCCGCCCACCTGGTGGACCACATGCTCTCGGCCGGGGCCTGCCTCATCGACACGAGCGGCGTGGTGGCCGTGCCCTGCAAGGACGACAGCCCGGCCGCCTAGCCGGTTTCAGCGAAGGAGACGAACAATGGCTTACGACGGCAAGCAGATGCGCCTCATGGGCGGTGTTCCGGGCCAGCAGCTCTTCCTCTACGGCGGCGCGGACGGCGCCACCGAGATGACGGCCGCCGGGTACTTCACCCCGGCCGTGGAGGACTACAACCTGAGCACCGGCGACCTGATCCTCTGCGTGGGCGGCAAGCCCGCCGCGCCCAAGCCCCTGGTCTACGCGGCCAAGGTCGCGGACGGCGCGGCCTCGGTGAGCGCCTAGGGGACCGACGACGAACCACGAACCGGGGCCGGGCGACCGGCCCCGCGTTTTTCCGGGAGGCGGCCATGGCCGTGAGCGTCATCGAAATCTGCAACAACGCCCTGCTGGACCTGGGCGAGGAAACCATCATGAGCCTGTCCGACGACTCCAAGCCCGCCAGGCTCTGCAACCAGCGCTGGCCCGGGGTGCGCGACGCCGTGCTGCGGGCCCATCCCTGGAACTGCTGCACGGCGCAGGCCGTGCTGGCGGCGGACGCCGCGCCCCCGGCCTGGCGGCGGAGCTTCGCCTATCCGCTGCCGCCGGACTGCCTGCGGCTGGTGCGGGTGGCCGGGCCGGACGGGCGGCCGCTGGAGGACTGGGAAGTGCAGGGCCGGGCGTTGTCCTGCGACTCGCCCGCGCCGCTGCTCGTGGACTACGTGCGCCGGGAGACCGACCCGGCGGCCTTCGACGCGCTGCTGAGCGAGACGCTTTCGGCGCGGCTCTCGGCGGTGCTGGCCTATCCGCTGACGGCCTCGACCTCGCTGGCCCAGGCGCTCTGGAAGGTCTACGAGGACAAGCTGACCGAGGCGCGCGGGGCCGACGCCCGCGAGGCGGGCAGCCCGCCCCCGAGCCCGGCGGCCTGGCTCTCGGCCAAGCTGGGCGGGAGGTGAGGACCATGAAATGGAACGGAACGTCCCTGCTGCGCCTGGGCCAGGAGCTGTTCAAGGAGGAACGGCCGGACAGGCCCGACGACGACTGGGGCTTCGACATCAAGACCGGCGGAGCGCGCCGGGGCACGTCCATGTACGACGACGAGGGACGGCTGCGCACCGACATCTTCACCACTGCCCCGGCCCCGGAGCGCAAACCGCGTCCCAGGCCGGGCGGCTACGTGCCGCACGAAAAGGCGGGCCGGGGATTCCCGGTCATGAAGCTGGAGCCGGACGAGGCCGCCCCGCACCTGAGCGTCACGGGCCACGCCTCGGCGCCGCTCTCCGGCCCGGACCAGGGCAAGGCGCGGCCGCTGTGGTCGCCCGGGGACAAGCGCGCCGGGGCCGACGCCCAGCCCGTGGACGAGGAGGATCCGGCCAGTTGGACCGACCCGGACCGGCCCATGCCCGCGCCCAAGCGGCTCATGGGTTCCACGGAGTACTACACATTCCGGGCCGGCGACTTCCTTCGCCGCAACCCGGGCAAGGAGCCGCCGTCCTACTACATGGATTACGGCGACAAGTACGCCCGGCGGTTCACCAACGAGACCTTCCCCGACCTCTCGGACAAGGGCAAGGCGTGGCTCCTGCGCTCCCGGCGCAAGCTCCAGGAGAAGATGGAGGGCATGCTTCAGGACCCGGCCAACGCGGGCCTGGAACACCGGGCCGACGAACTGCGCGACCGGGCCTTTGACCAGCACTCGGACGCCTACCTGGAGGCGGGGCTGTACGATGCGCTTCTTGACCTAAAAAAGATAAACAGCCTGGATGACCTGAAAAATCTGAAAAACATTCAGATCATATGGACACCGGATGCTGCCGAATGGACCTCAAAGGCGACATGGCGCGAGGCATGGGAAACCGGGGAAGGTCTATACTCCCAGAGTGCGGCGGACGTGAAAGACATGATGTCCTCGGCAATCCAGCGAATGAAAAAGAGAAAAAAACAAACCATCCCGGACGATCAGGGGAGATGACGCAACATGTGGCCCGGGGATTGCCGACATTCCGAAGCGGCAGACCGGCATTCCCGGGCCTTTTTCTTCCACGCGAACAGCAGGGTGCCGAGCAGCACACCGAGAAGAACCGTCTGCACCCCGTACAGAGCGAGGCTCCCCGCCAAAACCAGAACCAGATAAACGAAGAACTTCGCAACCACGGGCAGCAGTCCTTCCCTGGGCAGGGTCAATAGCCCAACTACGAACAGATGGAACACCACGTGCCCGAGCAGGCCCGCGCCGATGGCCGCGGCCACGCAGCCCGGCCAGGTGAAGCGCATCCGGCCCCGCAGCACGACCCGCCACCAGACCAGGAACATGGACGCGAACCAGCACAACCCGACGAGAACCCCGAACCCGACGGCGGAAAAACTGGCCGGGATACTCATTCCCACGGCGGCCCCCGCCAGGGCGTTGCACAGGCTGAGCACCATGATTTCGTACAGGGCGGCGCGGGGCATGAATCCTCGCTTAGCGCACCGCGCCCGACACGGCAAGGCGGGACATCCCACGGGCCTTTTTCTTCCACGCGAACAGCAGGATGCCGAGCAGCACACCGAAAAAAACCGTCTGCACCCCGTAGGTGATGACACTCCCCATCATCAAAATCGCCAAATACAGGGGGATGGCCAAGGTCTTCGCCAAAGTCTGGGCATGGTTCCAATCCGACACGCCCGCTGAGAGCAGATGGAACACCACGTGCCCGAGCAGGCCAGCGCCGATGGCCGCGGCCACGCAGCCCGGCCAGGTGAAGCGCATCCGGCCCCGCAGCGCGACCCGCCACCAGACCAGGAACATGGACGCGAACCAGCTCAACGCGCCGAGGGCCACGAATGCCGCGTCCACAGTGAAGGGGCCGATCATCGTCACGGCGGCCCCCGCCAGGGCGTTGCACAGGCTGAGCACCATGATTTCGTACAGAGCGGCGCGGGGCATGAATCCTCGCTTAGCGCACCGCGCCCGACACGGCAAGGCGGGGTGCGGGGGAACCCGGCCGCGCCGGGCTTCCCGGACCGGGCACGCGCTAGGCCAGGCGCAGCAAGGCCATGCCGCCGATGAGCAGGACCATGCCCGCCCACGCGCTGGGCTTCAGGCGCTGCCCGTGCAGCCGCCAGCCGCCCAGCGACGTGCCGAGGATGCCGAAGCCGCCCCACAGGGCGTAGGCCACGGCGAGATCCATGCCGCGCACCGCGTAGGCCAGGCAGGTGAAGGCCAGGGCCGCCAGTCCCAGGGCGCAGGCCGAGAGCCCCAGCCGCCGGAAGCCGTGCGAACGCGCGAGCAGCAGGTTGGCCGTCGTCTCCAGCGCGGCGGCGAGCAGCACCGCGAGCACGAAGCGCCATTCCATGAACGTGTTCACGAGCGCCCTCCCTTGCCGGACGGCGTCCCGGCCGGGTCGTCGACATCGCCGCGCCCGGTGCCGTGATGCACGAGCAGCGTGCCCGCCAGGACCATGCCCAGGGCCGTGAGCCGGGTGGCGTCGAACCGTTCGCCCAGCAGGGTGACGCTGACGATGGTGATGAGCGTGAGCCCCAGCCCCTCCCAGACGGCGTAGGCCACGCCCACGGGCAGTTTCACCACCGCGCGGGCGAGGAAGAAGTACGAAAGGCCCAGCAGCAGGTACATGCAGCCCATGCCGAGCACGGGCCACGTCTCCCGCGAGAGCTTCATGACGCTGGTCCCCGCCACCTCCAGGATGATGGCGACCAGCAGGCTGAGCCGGCAGCAGGCCGTGGACATATGGAAACCTCGTGGCGCGGGACGCGCGCCGACAGACCGCCCGAAGGCGGCGTTGATTCCGCGAGGCCGTCCCCGCTTCACGCGGAGCGGGCGAAGGGACGGCGGCCGGGGACCGGGACACGGCGGCGTGCGTGCGCCGCCCGCTGGTCGCGGCCTAAAGCGCGGTGCGCCAGTAGTGTTCCCTGGCGGAAATGGCGGGCAGGGAGGAATTCGTCGGCAGGGTGCGGATGTTGGACATGATGGCCCAGGATACCAGGACGCCGCCGAAGGCGCAAACGGCGCGATCCGGGGGCCTCGGCGGGCGGAGGGAGCGGCGCGGCCGGGTGCTCAGAATCCGGGATTGCAGGCCGCGACGGCCGGGACCGGCCCGGCGTCCGGGCCCAGGCACTCCGGGAAGTCCATGAGCAACGCGCCCAGGCGCGGCTTGACCGGGCGGGCGCTCCATTCGGGCGACCGCAGCAGCCGGACCAGGCGCTCGTTGAGGCTCTCGGCCATGCCCCGGGGCGTCGTGGGGAAGAGGTTGGCGCTCAGGTAGTTGATGTACATCACGTCCGCCGGACTTCCGGCGGCCTCGCACAGGAGCGCCTGGACCAGCCCCCACTTGTTGTCCCGGTCGTGGCGCGCGTAGCTGTCCTGGACCCGGATCGTGTGCGGCTCCCCGCCGCCGGACCGCGCCGGGCGCATGGTGAAGATGGTGTCGTTCCGCCAGTCCGCCAGGCAGACGCCGGGATGCCCGGATGCGAAACGCCGGGCCAGGACGATCCGGCCCCTGGCCTCGCCCAGGGTCGGGAACCAGCTCCCCGGATGGAGGAACGTCTCGAAGCCCTCCCAGGCCGCGTCGAACAGCTGGAGGAACGTGGCGTCGGCCGGGGCCCCCTCGCAGGAGACCTGCATGACGACCGTCTCCGAGGGGTTGCGGCGGAGGAACTCCACGGTCACGGCCAGCACGTCCCGCAGCCCCACTCCCTGGTCCACGTCCTTGTGCGCGGCGCGCAGATCCTTGCCCTGGGGCCGCACGCGGATGTCCACCCAGCGCACGCCCAGGGCGTACTGTCCGGCGAGGTCGAGGGTCTGGCACTGGGTGAACGGGCCGGTGAAGAGATTGTCGCCCCGCAGACGGGCGCAGGAGTTGTGCGTTCCGGGAATGCTCATGGCCGTCAGCGGGGTTTCGTCGGGAACACGGTCCATCCAGGCCTGCATGCGGTCTCCTTCGGCGGGAACCTCGCCGGGTCGGGGGTGCGTGGGAGGGCCCACCATATAAAAAGAAAACACCGCTCTATCCTTTGACTGACTTCCAACGCCAAGCTCAGCCGGGGAAGGGCGCTTCGCTAATGGGAAACCGACTTGGAGAATGCATTGATGACAACAACTCCGGAAACAATGAGCAGTAAACCGATGACTGCTGGAATATCCAGCCTCTGGCCGAAGATGAGCCATGAAACCAACGTTATCAACGCAGTGCCAACGCCTGCCCAGATCGCGTAAGCCACACCGACGGAAAGAGTCCTGAGCGCGAACGACAGAAAGAAAAAGGATGCTCCATACCCGGCGACAGTGATCAACGATGGCCACAACCGGGAAAAGCCGTCCGTCGCCTTCAGAGCGGAAGTCGCGACCACCTCGCTGATGATGGCGATTGAAAGAAAGATCCATTGCTGCATTCGTATTCTCCTCAGCTCTCTGATCCAAGGCCCGACACGTTATGGTCTCGTTTCTGGACAACGAACGCATTCGAGCCGACCGCGCGCGAACTGACTCCTTCGACAGGCCTTTTCGATTCCGAAGCAACGTTGGAACGTGACGGGATCCATTTCCGCGCAGGGCCTTGCCACGACATCCATCCGCTGTTTCAGGATTTTTCCCAAGCCCTGCCGGATTTGCGGAGCGAAGGCAATAGCCACGAAAGAAAAATTCCGGCGCAACGATGCGCCGCCCGGCCCCGGGGGCGCGGCGCGTTGACCGGACCGCGCGGAATCGCATACCCTGCGCCGCGAAACCGCCCCCAGGAGAAACCGCCGTGAACTGTCTCGTGGTCGTCGCCCACCCGCTGCGCGAAAGCCTGTGCCACGCCCTGGCCGCGCGCGCCGTCCAGGCGCTCTCGGCGCGGGGCCATGCCGTGGAGATCGAGGACCTCCACGCCCAGGCCTTCGCCCCGGCCCTCACCGGCGACGAGCGCGCCGCCTACTACCGGCCGGGCTACGACGCCCCGGCCGTGCGCGGGCAGGCCGACCGGCTGCTGGCCGCCGAGGGGCTGGTGCTCTGCTTTCCCACCTGGTGGTTCGGGTTCCCCGCGATCCTCAAGGGCTGGTTCGACCGCGTCTGGGTCCCGGGCGTGGCCTACGACCACGCCGACGACCTGGGCCCGATCCGGCCCCGGCTCAAGAACCTGCGCCGGGTGCTGGCCGTGACCTCCCTGGGCGCGGCCTGGTGGGTGGACCGGCTCGTGCTGCGCCGACCCGTGCGGCGGGTGCTCAAGACCGCCATCCTCGGGGCCTGCGCGCCCTCGGCCCGGCTGGAGATGCTCAGCGTCTACAAGAGCGAGAAGCTCGACCCCGGCAGGGTGGAGGCCATCGCCGCCCGGGTGGAGGCCGCCCTGGCCCGCTGGGGTTGAGGCCCCGGGTTCCTGGACTTCAATCCGGGCGGCGCGTAAGACGGCATCATCGGCCGCCGGGCCCGCAACGCCGCCTCGGCGCTCCCCCGCTCGCGGCCGGTCGCAAAGGGGAAACGATGCGCCTCCTGATCGCCGCGATCATGCTCCTCTGCCTCTGCGCCGGGCCGGTCCCGGCCACGGCGGGCGAGGTCTGGACCATCACCTCCCTGGACTGGCCGCCCCACTCCGGCCCGGACCTGCCGGACCAGGGCACGGCCATCGCGGCCCTGCGCCGGATTCTGGCCGCCGAGGGCATCGAGCTGCGGGTGGTCTTCCTGCCCTGGGCCCGGGCCAAGCTGGAGGCCGGGAACGGAGACAACGCGGGCTACTACCCGGCCTGGGTCGAGGAAGTGACGCCCGGCTTCGCCGCCTCGCCGCCCATCGTCTTCTCGCGCATCGGGGTGATGGCCAGGACCCGCTCCGTGCGCTTCGCGGACCTCCGCGAGCTCTTCGCCCGCCACACCGTCGGACTGGTCAAGACCTACGCCTATCCCGAGGCCGTCGCCCGCCTGGCCGCCGAATTCCCGCGCCACGCGGTCTGGGTCCCGGACGAACGAGCCCTGGCGCGCATGCTCTTCCACGGCCGCTTCGAGACCGCGATCACCGATCCCGAGGTCCTGGCGCACACCGCCCGGGAGGAGAACCTGGGCGGCGCCGTCGTGTTGCTGGAAATGGAGCGCAAGGCCCTGGTCCTGGCCCTGCGCGACGACGAGCTGGGCCGCGCGCGGCTGGAACTGCTGCGCCGCCTGCTGAACGGCGACGTGGCCCCCGCGCCGGAACCATAGGCCCCGTCGGCCGGCCCCCCGCTCCGGCCCGCGCCGGGGCTTTTTTTCGGCCCGCGCCACGGCCCTGACGCGGGCCTGCCCCGTGATTCCGCCCTAGCCCTCCGCCGCCTCCCCGCCCCAGGCCCCCAGCAGCAGGGCCATGCAGAGCGAGCAGAAGAGCGTGGCCGCGCCGTAGAGCCCGAGGCTCGCGGGCAGCCAGAGCGCCACGAGGATGAGCAGGGTGCCGAACTGCTCCATGGTGGTGGACCCCAGGCCCGTGCCCAGGACCGTGAAGGACGTGGCCAGGAACAGGGCATGGGCCAGGAGCCCGGCCGCGAGCCCCAGCAGCGCGGCCCGGGCGAAGGTCAGGGCCGCTCCCTGGACGAGCTTCCGCCACCCGGCCAGGACCATGGCCGCGAACCAGCTCAGCCCGGCGCAGTATACGGCGAAGCGGTCGGCCAGCAGATCCCCGGACAGGACCACGGCCACCCCGCCCAGCCCGTGGGACATGGCGGCCACGAACAGCGGCGGCAACTGGTTCTGGATCATGTCCCAATCTACCGCGAAAACCGCGCCCGGGCAAGGAAGGGACGGAATTTTCGCGGCGGGTCAGGCCGCCGGCTTGCGGTTGGTGATCCAGACCCCGAAGAGGACCAGCACGCCGCCCGTGGCCAGGGAGATGCCCAGGGGCTCGTCCAGGATGAGGTGGCCCAGGAACAGGGCGAAGACCGGCACGAGGTTCAGGAAGACCCCGGCCCGCGAGGAGCCGAGCGCCTGCATGCCCCGGTAGTACCAGGTGAAGGCCAGGCCCGTGGCTATGGTGCCCAGGAAGATGATGTTGCCCCAGTCCATGGGCCCGGCCCGCAGCACGTCGGCCCACAGGCCGTTCATCAGCGCCGGGGGCAGAAGCATCAGGGTGCCCAGGAAGCAGGACCAGGCCACGGCCGAGAGCGGGGACATCCGGCGCATGACCCGCACGCCCAGCAGGGAGTAGGCCGCCCACGAGCCCACGCAGCCCAGGATGAAGGCGTCGCCGGGCCGGACCCCGTGGAGGAACAGGGCCAGCGGGTTGCCGCCCGAGAGGATCACCGAGGCCCCCACGAAGGACACCAGGATGCCGCACAGCCGGGACCAGCCCAGCCGCTCGCCCTGGAACAGGGCCGCGAACAGGGCCATGACCGCCGGGGTGCAGGCGATCATCAGCGCCGCCCGCCCGGCCGTCACGGTCTTCAGGCCCGAGAAGAACAGGAAATTGTAGAGCGCCACGCCGAAGAACCCGAGCAGGGCCGTGCCCCACAGGTCCTTGAGCGCCAGCCGGGGCAGCCGCTTCTCCTCCCGGCAGACCAGGATGAACAGAAAGGCCGAGGCGGCCACGAAACGCAGAAAGGCCGCCGAGAACGGCCCCATGCTCCGGGCCAGCATCCGGCCCGAGATCCAGGTCGCGCCCCAGATGGCCACCGAGGCCACCAGCAGCACGTACACCAGCGTCAGACTGTCCTTCTTCATCGCGGCTCAATCGCTCCCCAGCAGCGCGCACGCCCTCACGGGCGATCCGTCGCCCCCGGCCAGCGCCAGGGGCAGGCCCAGGAACAAAAAGCCGCGTTCCGGCAATTGCTCCAGCCCACGCAGGTTCTCGACCAGAACCAGCCCGGCGTCCAGCAAAATCTTGTGCACCGGCAACTCCCCGCTCCCGGGCCCGTCCGGCGAGGGCCAGTCCAGCCCCACCCCGGCCAGCCCGGCCGAGGCCAGCCGCTCCGCCGCCCCCGGGCTCAGGCGCGGAAACGCCTCGTAGTACCCGGCCGCGCCCCAGTGTCGGTCATGCCCCGAACGCAGCAGCGCGAAGGCCGCGCCCTCCATTCCGTCCAAATCCCCGGCCTCCACCACCTCTCGGCCGCGCACGTCGAGCACCACGCCCGGACCCAGGCAGCGCCCCAGGGGCAGCGACTCCACGCCCGCGCCGCCGGACAAAACATGCGCCGGGGCGTCCAAATGCGTGCCCGCGTGGCCGTTCAGCTCCAGCCGCTGGACCCGGAAGCCCTGGGCCTCCACCGTGGCCCGGGTCTCCATGCACACGCCCGGGTCCCCGGGCCAGACCGGCATGCCCCCGCGCATCGGATGCGACAAATCCACCACCGCCCCGCGCCAGACGCCCATATGCTCCTCCTCCCCCCCCTTCGGGGGTCTACAGAAAGGCAAAGAGACTCCCGTCTCTCCCCGCCTTTCCATGACCCGCCGAAGGCGGCCCCCTTCGGGGGTTTATGGAAAACCAAGAGGCTTCCGCCTCCCCGGCTTCGCCGCTCTACAGAGAGACCAAGAGACTCCCGTCTCTCCCCGCCTTTCCATGGCCCGCCGAAGGCGGCGGTAGCGTTTTTCTTGTATAAAGCCAAGGCCGGACACTGGACATGGGCACGGGAATTTTTTAACAAGCCGGAATACGTACCAAATATCTTGCCAGGAGGAGGAAGGAAACTCTCATGGACCGCGACGAGATCCGTCGGACGTTCGAGCAGTTCTTCAACAAGTTCAAGAAGACCGAGGGCGACAAGAGCGCCTACTCGGCGGTGTGGTCCACGCTCATGCCGTCGGGCAGCTTCGAGATCAACCTGACCAAGTGCCCGCGCGGGACCATCTTCAAATGCTTCGCCAACGGCGAGAAGGTGAACGAAATCACGGGCTGGGACGCCTTTTTCGCCGCGTCCCAAAAGTTCCAGCAGGACTACCCCGAGCTCTACGACGAGGAAGAGTTCTTCCAGAGCATGCAGGACGCGCTCTAACTCCCTCCGCGCGTCCCGGCCCGGCGGTCCCGCCGCCACCCCCGCAGACGGCCCCACCCGGCCGCCCATCACTTTTGCGCCCCCCCCTTCGGGGGTTCATGGAAAACCAAAAGACTCCCGTCTCCCCGCCTTTCTGTAAGTGGGGGGCGAAGCCCCCCCCCCGCCTTCGGCGGTTCATGGAAAGACAAAGAGGCTCCCGTCTCTCCTCGCCTTTCCATAACCCGGCGCAGCCGGGCGAAGGCGGCTAGAGAAAGTCTCAAGTTTTTCTTGAAAACTTTGTTCCGCTGAAATGACTCGGCTTTTTCAATCGGCGTCCGCGCGGGGGAAAACCAGGGGGATCAAAAGACGTTGCGCTTGAAGTAGGCCTGGGAGCCGTCCTTGGGCGGGCCCAGCGGCCTGCGCCAGGCGCTCATCTGGCCCTTGACGCAGCCGATGTAGCACTTGTCGTATTCCTGCTGCTTCTTGAGCCGGGCGGTCCAGGCCTTCTGGTCCTCGATGCCGCCGAAGCGCGGGAAGGGCGGGCACTTGGAGATGCAGGCCTGCTCCTTGGCCTTCCAGGCCGAGGCCGCGAAACAGGCGTCGGCCAGGCCGAACAGCAGAAACAGGACGAACACGGACATCGCGGCGCGCATGCGGCACCTCCCAGGAGCCTTTTCGGCCGGTCGGGCGGTTCGCTTTACTCCCCGGCCGGGGCCTCGCCGCCCTGCTCCACGTTCTGCCGCACCCAGTCCAGGGCCTCGCGGACCACGGCGTCCTCCTGGCGGTCGCGCTCGGCCTCGGCGGCCGGAGGCGCGGACGGAACAGGAGCGGACGGAACGGCTGCCGTCTTTGCGGCACTCCCCTCTTCCGCCTTTCTGAAATCCGCCGAAGGCGGCGACGAAGGCGGAGGAGGCGGCTGGTAGCCCCTGCGCTGGAGCCGGGAGAGGATGATGGCCGCGCGTTTGCGCACGAAGCCGGAGTTCCCGGCCGGGTCGTAGCGGAGGGGGTTGGGCAGGCTCACGGCCAGGCGCACGGCCTGCTCCGCGGACAGGCCGGAGGCGGACACGCCGAAGTGGGCCCGGGACGCGGCTTCGGCCCCGAAAATCCCGTCGCCCCACTCCACCACGTTGAGGTAGATCTCCAGGATGCGCTTCTTGGACAGCTCGCGCTCCAGCCGCCAGGCCAGCACGGCCTCCTTGATCTTGCGCATGGGGCTCTTGCTGGGCGAGAGCCAGAGGTTCTTGGCCAGCTGCTGGCTGATGGTGCTGCCTCCGGCGCGCAGCCGCCCCTCCTCCACATCCTTCCGCAGGGCCTCGCGCATGGCGTCGAAGTCGAAGCCCTCGTGGCCCCAGAACTTGTCGTCCTCGGAAATGAGCACGGCCCTGACCAGGGCGGGCGACATGGACGAGAGCGGCGCCCACTTCCACTTCAGGGCCGTCTTGCGGCCCTCGCGCGCCCACTGGTCCTCGCGGTAGAGCATGAACGCGGTCTTGCCCGGGTTGGCCTTGGCCAGGCCCTTCACGTCCGGGACCAGCGCATACCACGCCGCCACCAGCAGCACATAGGCCGCCAGCGCGGCCAACGCCTTGAATATCCAGCCGAGCACCCGTCGCATGCCCGCCCTTTCGCACACCCCCCCGCCCCTGACAACCCCCCGGCTTCGCCGGTTCATGGAAAACCCCCGAAAGGCTCCCACCCCTCCCCGCCTTTCTATAAGTGGGGCCGAAGGCCCCCCCGCCTTTCCATAATCCGGCGAGTTCTACGAAAGCGGCTCGAGCCGCAGGGGCGTCGCGAGGAGCACGTTCTCGCAGACCGGACAGCGCTCAAGCACGCGCCGGAAATAGGCCTCCTTCTCCCGCCCGCTCCAGGGAGCGTCGCAATCCGCCGCCAGGACCAGCTCGGGGAACCCCGCCCGGCCTTCCCCGCCCATGGCGCGGGTCAGGTCCAACGTGCCCGTCACCCGGCAGCGGATATTGCTCACGTCCAGGCCCTCCTGCTCGGCCACGAAACGCGCGACGGACACGAAGCACGCGCCAAGGGCGAACCCCAGCGTCTCCGCCGGGGTGGCCGCGCTGTCGGCTCCCCCGGCGGCCGCGCGCTGGTCCGCGAGCAGATCGTGTTCCCTGGCCCGGCCCCGCAGGACCCGGCCCGCGCCCTGGGACACATTCACCTCCAATTGGATCTTCATGTGCGCTCCTGTTGTTTCGGCCCGCAAGCCCGTTTGACCATTGGAGCAAGGTTATGTAATCGAAATAGTCAAATCCAACGATTCTTTTCACTGGTTCATATCGGATAAACCGATCGGATGGACAACGGATGGATTACCGCAGGCTCATGACCTTCCGCACCGCGGCCGTGTTGCTGAGCTTCAGCCGCGCGGCCGAGACGCTCCACTGCACCCAGTCCACGGTTTCGGCGCAGATCAAGACCCTTGAGCAGGAAATGGGCGCGCCGTTGTTCAACCGGCTGGGCAAGCGGATCGCCCTCACGTCCGAGGGCGAAACCCTGCTGCGCTATGCCTCCAGGATTCTGGACCTGCACGAGGAGGCGCGGGCGAGGATGCGCGGCCAGCCCGAACCGGCCTGCGCCCTGTCCCTGCGCATGCCCCAGAGCCTGGCCGACCGCTTTCTGCCGTTGGCGCTCCAGGTCCACGCGCGGACACATCCCCGCACGGATTTCGACATAGGCGTCTGCGCCTTTTCCGCGCTCGAGGCCGAACTGCGGGCAGGCATCACGGACGCGGCCTTTCTCCTCGCGGACTCGGTGCGCAAACCCGCCCTTTCGGTCGAGCGCATCGGAACCGCTCCGCTCGTGTTCGTGGCCGGAGCGCGCAAGGACCCCGCCCCCGGCAAGGCC
The DNA here is from genome assembly GCF_023660105.1 of Desulfovibrio aminophilus. Taxonomy (NCBI): domain Bacteria; kingdom Pseudomonadati; phylum Thermodesulfobacteriota; class Desulfovibrionia; order Desulfovibrionales; family Desulfovibrionaceae; genus Desulfovibrio; species Desulfovibrio aminophilus. The sequence goes on from NZ_JAMHGA010000024.1 coordinate 22,558, forward strand.
TTCGCCTGGGACGACCTGACCCAAACCCGCCTCTTCGTTCCTAAGCATGATTGCAGCTACAAGATGGTCCTGGAGCAGGAGCTGGCGCAACGCCGCATCACGCCTCCCGGCCTGGTCGCGTGCAACAGCCTGGGCATGCTCCGCAAATGCCTGGCCCTGGGCCTGGGCGTGGCCCTGCTGCCGGAATTTGCCGTGGAGGACGACCTGCGCGCCGGAACCCTGCGACGCCTGGACTGGGCCGGGCCGAAACTCGTCAGCGGAATCCTGCGGATCATGCACAAAAACAAATGGGTCTCCCCGCAACTGGCCTGCTTCCTCGACGCGTTCTCGGCCGTCCTCCCCGACTTCGCCGGTTCATAGAACAGCCAAGAGGCTCCCGTCTTTCCGCCTTTCCCTGAACACCGGCGAAGCCGGGCTAGGGTTTGCCGAGGGGGCAGCGGTTCAGGGAGGCGGTCATGCCGCTCACCGGGGTTTCGGAGAGGACCTTCATGTAGACCTCGCCGCTGGAGGGCAGGAACACGAGCTTGCGGCCGCGCGTGCCGCCCACGTTGGAGGCCGATACCCGCAGCCCGGACAGGGCCAGGCTGGCGAAGGCAGTGCGCACGTTCTTCATGCCGATGCCGAACTCGCCCTGGACCAGGGAGTTGGCCCCGCCGAAGACCTTCACCTCCAGGTCGGCCATGCAGCGCAGCCCGCGCAGCCGGGAGAGCAGCTCGGAAATGGCCGAGTCCACGTAGCGGAACGGGCCGTCGTCCTGGCCCTGCCGAGCGAATTCCGCCCGCGAGGGCAGCAGGGCGTGGAAGGTGGCCCCGATGCCGCGCGACGGGGAGTGGAAGGTCACGGCCACGCACGAGCCGAGGAGCACGTGCACCCGGGCCGGAGTCTCGAAGACCCCACCCTCGCCGATGCCCAGATGCTGGACCGGAAAACCCTCGGGCGAGAGGATCGCGTTCATTCGGCCCCGTCCAGCGGATTGTCCGGCAGGTCCAGGTTGGCCAGGGCGGCCAGCAGGTCGGCGGCCTCCACCGGCTTGGTCAGGTAGCCGTCGGCCCCGGCGTCGTACTGGGCGGCCATCTGGTGCTCGGCCCCGTCCAGGCAGGAGAGCATGAGCAGGCGGCAGCAGCCCTCGCGGCCGCGCCCGCGCTCCAGGGCCCGCATGCGCCGGGCGGCCTCGATGCCGTCCATGCCGGGCATCATGATGTCCAGGATCACGGCGTCGAAGGGGTCGTCCTGGTCCAGGGCCCGGGCGAAGGCCGCCACGGCCGAGGCCCCGTCCGCGGCGGTCTCGGTCCGGGCGCGCCCGGCCAGGACGCCGGAAAGGAATCGCAGGGCGACGGCCTCGTCGTCCACCAGCAGCAGCTTCATGATCCTCCAGGGGGGAATGCGCAGTGTTTCCGGCTGTTACTCCAAGAGCCCGCGAGGGGCAAGCTCGGCCGCTTGCCCAGCCGCGCCGCATGGTTTATTCGTGTGCTTCCCGTCGCCCATCGTGGAGGATTGAAATGCGTCGTCTGCTCACCCTGTTCCTCATCCTGGCCCTGCTCCCCGGCTGCTCCTTCTTCAAGCGGCAGCCCGGCGCGGCGGACAAGGACATCAAGAAAAAAGAGACCAAGAACCTGGCCCCGGGCTGGAATCCGGCCTACGACCGCGGCGGCAGCTACGACCGCGTCGAGGGCAGGCACACGGTCAAGGAGATGTCCGAGTTCCACCCCATGCCGGGCAAGTCCTTCCTCATCAAGGTCCGAGACTGGGTCGTGGGCCCGGAGGAAATCCTCTCCACCCCCTCGGGCGTGGTCTACCTGGAGCAGTTGGGGGTCAAGACCATCGAGGCCGAGGGCTACGAGCACGCCCTGTCGGGCAAGGCCGACTATTCCCTGGAGGTCCACGTGCTCTGCGCCTCGCCCGCCTGTCCGGCCCCGGGCGGCAAGGACCAGTCCCCGGCCCAGAGCCTGACCGTGCCCGACGCCTTTGACGACAGCTTCCCCTTCGCCTGGTCCAAGGACTACCACCACTGGGCCCAGCCCGGAGAGGCCAGGCGCGGATGCCAGGCCCTGGTGCTCCTGGCCGTGCACGTGGTCAACGAGGACAAGACCCGCGACGTGTTCGTGGAGCGCCTGGCCGTGCCCGGATGCCAGGAGGCGGACGGCTGCCCGATCTCCGCCTGCGGCTTCGACGTGGGCAAGATCCTGGCGGAAAAACTGGGCCGGCTGTTCTGACCCCTCTGGGAACAGGATGCTTTTCGAGGAATACCGGATCGTCTGCCTGAACAGCCAGGGCCGCCCCCGGCTGACTCTCCGGCTGCGCGGCTGGCACTCGGCGCTGGCCCTGGGCCTGCTCGTCCTGCTGCTCGGCGCCACGGCGGCATACCTGCCCCTGACCCTGAACATGGTGCGCGAGCGCCTGGCCCTGGACTCCGCCCGCCAGGCCATCATGGACCAGAAGAAGCGCATCTACGCCGCCTCGTTCCAGCTCAAGTCCATGGAGGACGCCTTCGCGGGCATCGCGGAATTCGATTCCAAGCTGCGGGTCATGCTCTCCCTGGACCCCGGCCCCACCCAGGACATCCCGGGCATGGGCAACCCCCTGCCCGGTCCCTACCGCAACCCGCTCCAGCTCCTCTATACCCAGTCCCTGCTGCGCGACATGCGCGAGCGCCTGGGCGATCTGGAGGTCTCCATGCTCCTGGAGGAAGCCTCCCAGCAGGACCTGTTCCGCGCCGTGTCCGTGCAGCAGGAGCGCCTGGCCCGCATCCCGGTGATCTGGCCCACGCGAGGCCGGTTCACCTCCCGCTTCGGCTGGCGCGCCTCGCCGCTCACGGGCAAGGGGCGCTTCCACAAGGGCATCGACGTCACCGCGCCCACGGGCACGCCCATCAAGGCCACGGCCCAGGGCCGCGTGGTCATGGCCGAATGGTTCTCCACCTATGGCCAGTGCGTGGAGATCGACCACGGCGGCGGCATCCACACCCGCTACGGCCACATGTCCAAGATCCTGGTCAAGGAGGGGCAGACCGTGTTCCGGGGCGACGTCATCGGGCTCGTGGGCAGCACCGGCCGCAGCGTGGCCCCGCACGTGCACTACGAAGTCCACGTGGGCGGCACCCCCACCAACCCCCTCAACTACATCCTCCGCTGACCCCCTTCGGGGGTTCATGGAACAGCCAAGAGGCTCTCGGCCTTTTTGCCTTTCTGAAAACCGGCGGAGCCGGACGGGAGGTGGCGATGCGCGGAAACATGCTGGCGGCGTTGGTGTTCTGGTGCATGATGTTCCTGGCCCAAGGCGTCGCGGCCGGGGACACGGAGCACTGGTTCGACGAGCACGACTTCAAGGACGTCCGCGGTGACTTCACCGGCTCCGAAACCACGGACGCCGAGTTGGACGCCCGGCTGTTCGTCCTGCCCTGGCTGACCCTGGAAAAGACCAGCGAACGCGAGGTGCTGGACCGCTTCGGCCCGGCCCCGTCCCGCCCGGGCAGGGAGGACCGCTTCTCCCACTGCTACGTGGAGTCCGGCTCCGGGGTGGCGGCCCTGCCGGCGGGCCGGGGAGACACGGTGATCCAGGTCACGCTGGCGGATTCCACGCGGCGGCTCAGACATCCCGAGGCCTGCGCGAGCGTGCCCGCGGGCTCCTTTCCGGCGGCCGGAGCGGACGGCCTGCGCCTGGGCATGACCCGCGACGAGGTGGTGCGGCTCCTGGGCGAACCGCTGCATGAGGACGCGCGGCGGCTCTACTACGCCTGCAACGCGCTCATCCCCCTGACCGAAGCGGAGAAACAGCGCCAACGCGCCATGCACCCGACCTTCCCGGCCGGGGATTCCTATTTCTCTTCCGAGCGGTCCGTGACCGTGCGCCTGGACCGGGGCCGGGTCTTCTCCTTCACCCTGCGCTCCAACACCGCCGCCCCCGGCTTCGCCGGTTCATGGAACAGCCAAGAGGCTTTCGCCTTTTTGCCTTTCTGAAACGGGCCGAAGGCCCCCCGGCTTCGCCGGGTTATGGAAAACCAAAGAGGTTTTCGCCTTTTGCCTTTCTGAAAACCGGCGAAGCCGGGGGTTACGGAAAGACAGGAAAGCTCCCGCCTTTTTGCCTTTCTGAAATCCCCCGAAGGTTGGGGCGAGGCCTCAAGCTCGTGGTGGCGAGAAGGAAGTTGCTCACGGACTCCCAGGGCTGGGGCCAGATTCCGGCCAGGTCGGCCTCGCCGGGCAGGCGCGGCTGGAAGGCCAGGGTGGCGCTGGGCGGCTCGAAGCGGGCGTCCACGCCGGGCTTGTCGCCCCGGGCGTCCACGCGCAGCCAGCCCGCGCCGGGCAGGAGCAGGGCGTTCAACCCGTGCAGCCCCAGGGGACCGTCCGGCCCGCCCAGGCGCAAGCGCTGGTAGCAGAGCCCCGTGGGGATGCCGTCGGCCCGCAGAAGCGCGGCCAGGAGATGGCTCTTGGCGTAGCACAGGCCCGTGCGCGCGGCCAAAACCTCCGAGGCCCGGCAGGTCACGGGGCCGTCCAGCCCGGCGTCCAGGGTGTGGCTCACCTCGTCGCGCACGAACTCGAAACAGCGCACGGCCGTGGCCGCGAGCCCGCCGCCGGACAGCTTCCGGGCCAGGCCCGCCACCTCGGGGTGGTCCAGGTCCACCACCGCCGAGCCCGCCAGATACGGGGCCAAGCCCCGCCTCGACACTTCGTTGAACATCACTCCCCCGCCTTCGCCCGGCTTCGCCGGATTATGGAACGGCCAAGAGTCTCTCGCCGTTCCCTCCCCCTGTAAAGGCCCCTTCGGGGCTTCACGGAAAGGCCAGGAGGCTCCCGTCTTCCCCCTTCGGGGGTTTATAGAAAGGCAGGGAGATTCCCGGCTTTCCGCCTTTCTGGAACCCCCCGAAGGGGGCGGGACGAGAGCCCGTCACCCTTTTGCAGGACGGCAAAAGGGGACCGCCGGTTCCTCCGGCGGCCCGAAGGGCGGGCCACAGGACGTGGCCCGTCAAGATGCGAATCCGCTGCAATGAGCTGCATATTCGCTGTCATTCTTTCCCCGGCCCGAAAATGTCCCGCCTTTCTGGAGTGGGCCGAAGGCCCTTCGTTGAAAACCTATAGGAGACGGCATATGCTGCCCCCTTCGGGGGGGTATAGAAAGGCGAAGAGGCTCCCATCTTCCGCCTTTTTGGACCCCCCCGAAGGGGGCGAAGCCGGGTGGGTGGTGGCCAAGGAACCCGACTGGGCTCCGCCCAAGCGGCGGATGTCCTTGGTGGCGGGAGGCCTGGGCGGGCACACCAAGCCCAACTCCCACGGCGACCAGCAGCCCTACGATGAGCTGGGCCGTTACGCCGGGCCCGGAGAAGGGGCCTGGAGCGAGAAGTCTGGGGAGGAGAAATATGGAGACCTGTCTGGACGGCTGGTTCGAGGACTACAACGAGAGGCGCCCCCACAAGGGGCTGCGGATGAAATCCCCCAGGGAATTCATCCGCTCGTCAGCAACCGCGAGGGGTCCGGTTTGGCGGGGGCAACTCCAGGGGCTCACTTGCCTGAACTGCACGATTGGCCGAGTGGGATCGACCAGCACGGGCGGATATTGTGCAAAGATGGCACACTCTGCAAAACCGATCCAAGGGATATGTTTCCAAAAACAGAGAACGTTCGAGACAAGAATCTCGATCCTCGGATCACCAGCCAGTATGAAACCATTGGCAGAATATTTAAAGAACATGGTGCAGAAGTTGTAATAACTTCGGCTAATGACAGTAAACATATGCAAAATTCATTGCATTATAAAAATTTAGCAATTGATATTCGAGGAAAAAAAGATACTCCTGAAACGATGAACGCAATCCGTAAAAGTCTTCAAGATGCTCTTGGGCCGGACTACGATGTGTTATATGAGACATATAAAAATAAAGACCTGAACCATATTCACATCGAATATGATCCAAAAATGAGATAATGTATATGAAATATATTGTGCTGCCCGTATGTATTCTTTTGTTGTCCACAAGCGCCTTCGCCCAGGACATGCGCGGCACATACTGCGTGGTCTCCGAGTCCGAATGGACGCAGTGCATTGAGTTGCGGCAAGATGGCGTGTGCCGGATCGTCACTGAGTTCTGGGACCCCACGGAAGGTTCCGGCCCCCGCAAGAACATGACTCGGGAGGTGTCCACGTGCCGCTACGAGGTGAAGGGCGATCTGGTGTCCCTGATCTCCGAGGGCCGGGTGAATGTCATGAAGTCCGCGGTGTACGACTGTGCGGCGATCGCGGAGCAGGGCTGGTCGCCGGGCCTGAAGCTGGTCAACCCGACGGACGAGAGGGACGGTCTGGACCCCAGGGTTTACTGGAAGGAGCCACGGTCGAAGCTCCGCCGGAACGCCCCTCCTCGCTGAGCCGCCGGGGAAAAGGTCCGCCGGATTTCCTGACCGCCGCATATCCGGCGTATGCTGAGAAGAGGAGACATCATCCGTGTGTTCGCCGAGGAGAAGAATGCAGGTTGTGGTCCTGTCATGCTGCCTGCTGTTTCTTCCCCGCGCGGCGTGCGGCTGGGCATGTCCCGCGACGAGGCCGCGCGACTCCTGGGCGCGCCCATGCTGGAAACCCCGTCCCGGCTCTACTACGGCCAGACCTTGAAGATTCCCATGGACCATGAGTCGCGTGAGCATTACAGCCGACTCCAGCCGAACTTCACGGACGATGACGCCTGGTTCTACGAAGAGCGCACCATCATCGTCCGTCTGGACAAGGGCCGGGTCTCTTCCTTCACCCTCTGCCGGGTCACTTCCACCTGACCCCCTTCGGGAGTTTACGGAAAGGCGGGGAGGCTCCCGGCTTCGCCGGTTCATGGAACGACCAAGAGGCTTCCGGTTTTTCGCCTTTCTGGAAACCGGCGAAGCCGGTCAGGCCAGGGCGGGGGAACCGACGACGATCTCGCCGTCCTCGCAACGGAAGTGGACGTTCTCGTATTCCTGGTCCACGAAGAGGTAGGCCGGGCCGATGCTGATCTCGACCCCGGGCATGACCTTGCCGGGCGCGATGACGCGGCAGGAATCCAGGCGTTCGCCCGCGGTGATGCGTTCCCAGAGACGCTTGCGGGCGTCCTCGTAGGTCTTCATGCGGGCGCGGCAGTCCTCCATGAGCGGGGCGTATTCCTCGGCCGCGGCCTTGCCCCGGCCCGCCTGCATCTCGTACTGGCGGAGCCGCTCGGCCAGGGCGCGCAGGCTGTAGATCACCAGGCGGTCCTTGTAGAGCAGGCGGGGGTTGTAGCCGAGCACGAGCTGGGTCTCCAGCTCGCCGGACCCGCCCAGGCCGCCCTCCACGCAGACGTACTCCTGGCAGAAGGCCGTGCCGCCCATGAACCGGCCGCGCACGTGCAGCCTGCGCCCGGCGTAGAGGCGGCTGTGCAGGCAGTGGCCGTCGATGAGCACGTTCAGGCCCGCGTGGACCAGGGCCCGCTCGCACCAGTTGAGCTTCACGGTCTTGCCCGCGTCCAGGAAGCCCTTGTCCCCGCCCTTGACCCCGCCCTCGCAGACGATGGATTCCAGGGCCGTGACCGTGCCCGCGTCCACGTTGCCGCGCACGAGCACGTTCTTGGCCTGGACCTTGAAGCCCGGCATGACCGAGCCGTGGACCACCATGTTGGAGACGAAGGAGACGTTGCCGGTGGTGAAGTCCACGTCCTGGCGCACGTTGAGGAGCTTCTTCACCCGGATGAGCCCGGCGTCGTAGAACACGTAGCCGTCGTCGGCGGCCAGGAGCCGGTCCGGGTTCGCGGGATCGACCTCGGTGCGGAAACCCTTGGGAAAGGCCTTCTTGGGATAGAGGAAGCGCTGGTCCAGCTCGGCGGCGTCGGCCTCGGCCACCTCGACCCACTCGGCCAGGAGGTCGCCCTTGAGCACGTTCTGGACGTAGTTCAGGTTGTAATGGTCCAGCCGCCCGTCCTCGCGCTCGCTGGGGGCGAGCTTGAGGTGGTTGAAGTCCGGGTCGAAGTGGTGCTTCAGGTAATAGGGCATGGCTCCCCGCTTGCTGGATATGGGCCCCCCCTTCCATAGCTTCCGTGTCGGTTACGCGTCAATGAGAATGGGTCGCACTTGATTTCCTGTCCCAAATGGACGAAACACATGACACGGGACATCTTGGCATGACGCGCACGAGCCATTTTCGCCAGCCGCAGACGGGCGGCAACGGGAAAAAGCCCTACGAGACGGTCTTCGTGGCGCGCCAGCCGGTGTTCGGCCGCGACCTCTCCACCTGGGGCTACGCCCTGCTCTACCGCGACGCGGGCGACGCGGACCGGGCCGTGTTCACCGACGACTTCGACGCCACCCTGCGGGTGGTGGCCAACGCGCCCCTGTGCCCGGACACCTGCGCCCCGGACAAGCACGTGCTCATCCACTTCCCGGAGCGCTCGGTCATCGGCGGGGTGGCCCACGCCCTGCCGCCGGAGACCACCGTGGTCCTGGTGGCCGAACTGGCCGACCCCGGGCCGGAGTACCTGGACGCCCTGCTGGGGCTCAAGCGCGACGGCTACACCCTGGCCCTGGACAACTACGGCGCCGACCCCGTGCGCGAGGCCCAGTACGCGCTGGCGGACATCTTCTGCGTGGACGTGCTGGGCCGCGAGGCGGGCGAGCTCTCGGCCCTGGCCCGGGCCGCGTCCAAGTGGCCCGCCCGGCTGCTGGCCAAGCGGGTGGAGGACCAGGGCACGCTGGAGCTGTGCCGCGAGCTGGGCTTCCACCTCTTCCAGGGCTTCTTCTTCAAGAAGCCGCAGATCCTCACCGCGCGCACCATCTCCTCCCTGGAGGAGAGCCGCCTGCGGCTCTTCGAGGTCATCGAGCGCGAGGAGCCGGACTTTCCGGCCCTGACCCAGGCCATCGAGGCCGACGTGTCCCTGACCTACCGGCTGCTCACCTTCCTCAACTCGGCCAGCTTCGGCTTCGCCAAGAAGGTGGCCTCCATCCGGCAGGCCGTGGTCCTGGCGGGCTGGAAGCCCATCCGGGCCTGGCTCCGTCTGCTCCTGCTCACGGACCTGGTGCCCGCCGAGCGCACCCGCGAGCTGGCCTATCTCTCGGCCCAGCGGGCGCGGTTCCTGGAGCTGGCGGCCCAGGCCGGGGAGCGGCGGGACCAGGCCGACACCCTCTTCCTCATGGGCCTGTTCTCGCTCCTGGAGCCCATCTTCAACATGCCCATGGAGCACATCGTGGGCCGCCTGCCCCTGCCCGAGGCCGTGCGGTCGGCCCTCTGCGGCGAGGACAACGAGCTCTCGCCCTGGCTGGCCCTGACCCAGGCCCTGGAGAACTCGGACTTCAGCGCGGCCCGGACCATGTGCCGGGACCTGGGCCTGGAGGCGGCCCAGGCCGCCGAGGCCTACCAGAAGTCCCTGCACTGGGCCGACTGCTTCTTCGGACTGCTGGCCGCGGACCCCGGCGGGGCCGAGATATAGCCTCCCGACGTTGGCCGACGTTCCGCTCAATTCATTGAATTGAAACGCCGACCAGGGGCGACGGCAACCGACGCTCTCGACGCGCCCCGAGCCTTGACACCGGCCCCGGGCGCGGGGCACTGTCGGCGCAGGAAGGAAGCGCCATGAACCGCGTGATCTCCCCTGCTCCCAACGATCCGGCGGCCGGAACCCTGGAGGAGCGCCTGCGCGGCCTGCTCCGGCCCGACGGCCGCCTGCCCTCGGAGCGCCGCCTGGCCGAGGCCCTGGGCGAGAGCCGTTTCGCCCTGCGGGCCGCGCTGGCGGCCCTGGCCGGGGCCGGGCTGCCCGGGCCGACGGAGGCGGACCGCGACCGGACCGTGGCGGTCTTCCTGGAGGGTCTGGCCCGGGGCCGCGCGGAACTGGTGGAGATCCTGGAGGTGCGCCGGCTCCTCGAACCGGCCATCGCGGGCATGGCCGCGCGCAAGGCCGCCCCGGCGGACCTGGCCCAGCTGCGCATGCTCCTGGCCTGCCAGCGCCGGGAGGTGGCCTCCGGCGGCACGGGCCGCGACGCGGACGCCGCCTTCCACGCCAGCCTGGCCCGCATCGCGGGCAATTCCCTGCTCCTGGACATGGTCGAGGACATCGCCGGACGCCTGGCCGAGACCCGCGAGGCCTTTCTCCTGGAGCGCGAAACCCACCGCATGGCCGCCCTGGTGGCCCACGAGGCCGTGCTGGAGGCCGTGGCCTCGGCCGACGCCCCGGCCGCCGAACGGGCCATGCGCGACCACCTGGACCGCATGGCGCCCGGGTTCCTGGCCTGGGGGCAGGCGGGGCTGGGAGAACGCCGACCGAAGCCGGACGCTCTCTTCAACTGCTCGAAATAAAAGACTGACGATCACCGATGACGGCGGATCATCGCGGACAGGAACGGGGCAGGAGCACGGTCACGTAGGTGCCCTCGGGCTCCGAGGTGCGCATGCGCACCCCGCCGCCGTGGGTCCGGGCGATGAGCCGGGCCGAGTAGGTGCCCAGGCCCGTGCCCCCGGGCTTTTCAGCGGTCACGTACTTCTCGAAGAAGTGTTCCCGCGCGGCCTCGGGCACGCTGCCCCGGTTGTGGATGGTCAGGGCCCAGTGCTCCTGCTCCGGCTCCAGGCTCACGCTCACCCGGCTGTCCGGCGGCGAGGCCTCCACCGCGTTCTTGAGCAGGTTGGTGAAGAGCGTCTCCAGGTGCCTGGGCTCGCCCATGAGCGGGCAGGGCTCGCTGCCCGGCCAGGCCCGGCCCTCGCGCCGCCAGGCCAGGGTCAGCCGCTTGCGCCGGATGAGCGGGTCGAGCACGCCCTCCACCTTGCCGAGCAGTTCCGAGAGGTCCACGGGCTCGGGCGAAAATTCGTAGTCGCCCTGCTCCATGTGCAGCAGGTCCAGGGAGGTGTTCAGGATGTTCAGCACCTGCTCCCCGGCCTCGCCCATGGCCGAGAGCAGGGCCCGCTGCCGCTCGGACAGCCCGCCGTCGCGCAACAACGTGCGCACCAGGCCCACGATGCCCGTGAGCGGGGACTTGATGTCGTGGCGCGCGATGCGCTCCACGTCCTCGCGCAGCCGGGCCAGGGCGTGCTGCTCGGTCACGTCGCGGGAAAACGCCGCAACCAGCGAGACCTCGCCGTCGCGGCCCAGCACGGGCCAGAAATTGTGCTCCAGCCGCCTGCCGTCGCGCTCGTCCTCGAAGCGCAGACCCCGGCCCAGGCAGAACACGTCGTGCAGCCGCGCGAGCCGCTCCTCGAACAGCTCCCAGGGCATGTAGCGGCACAGGCAGCGGCCGTGCATCTCCTCGGGCGTGCTGCCGAAACGCGCCGCGCCCGAACGGTTGACCGCCACCACCGCGCCGTCGGAATCCAGGAGCAGGGCCGCGTCGTCCTCGGCGTCCAGGAGCACCCGGGCCAGGGCCTGGCCCCGGCGCAACCGCTCCTCGGCCAGCCGCTCCACCGGCCCGCGCACGAGCACCACCCGGGCCGCGCCGTCCGCGGCCCCGGGCAGCGCGGCCACGTCCAGAAAGGCGTCGCGGGGACCATCCGGGGTCTTCAGCCGGGCCAGGGCCAGGCCGGGCGGGTTCGGGTCCAGGACCACCTCGGCCCCGGGACCCAGGGCCGTGAAGTCCCGGCCCAGGAATTCTTCCTCGGAAAAACGCAGCAAACGCCGCAACGCGGGGTTGGCGTAGAGCACGCGGCCCTCGCCGTCGAGCACGGCCAAGCCCAGGGGCAGCGCCTCCAGCAGGCGGGCGGCGAAGGCCGGAACCTCCGCCGGGGACGAATCCTTGGGTCCGGGCATGCCTCCTCCAAGGTCGGCCAAGTGGGCGGAATCTCGAAACTAGCCCATTTGACGGACAACCGCCCTCCCTGTCAACCGCCTTCACCCCCCTTCGGGGGTTCATGGAAAGGCAAAGAGCCTCCCGGCTTCGCCGGTCTGCAAAAATACCAAGAGGCTCTCGCCTCTCCCCGCCTTTCAATAAATGGGGCCGAAGCCCCCCCCGAAGGCGGACGCGAGGCGTGTTTTCACGAGCCGGGAAGGGGCAAGGCGGGCCCAGCTCGAAGCGCAAACACGACATCCGCCGCATCTCATCATCCCTGAACCGGGAGTGAACGGCCCATGCCCGGGCGAGAAAACACTCGAGGGTCCCCCTTCGGGGGTTCATGGAAAGGCAAAGAGGCTTTCGCCTTTCCATAAGCGGGGCCGAAGGCCCCCCGAAGCCGGACCGTTCGCCGAAAAGTTTGACCAAAGCGCGCGGTTTCGTGTCATGAGGGGGGCATGGACCTCGACGGCCCCGTACTGCTCCTGTCCACGGGCTGCCTGTTCCAGCGCCCCCTGCCCGAGATCGCGGAGATCGCGGCACAGGCCGGTTTCCACGGCCTGGAGCTGATCATCAACGATCCGCTCATGGCGCCGGGACCGGGCATGGACGCGGTGGACGCCATTCTGCCCATCCGCAGCCTGCACGCGCCCTTCCGGCGGCACGAGCGCTGGGGCGGCTACGTGGAGTCATGGCGCGCGGCCGTGGCCCTGGCCAATTCCCTGCCCCTGGCCGGGAACGTGACCCAGCACCCGCCCATCGGCTCCGAGGCCGGGGCCGGACGCTGGTTCGCCCGGGCCGTGGACCTGCCCCTCCTGCTGGACGCCCGGGGCCGCGTGGGCCTGTCCCTGGAAAACCTGCCCTGGCCGCCGGACTCCTCGCCCTTCGGCCGCGACCCCCTGGACGCGCTGGTGGCCGACTGCCGCGCGCGCACCCTGGGCCTGACCCTGGACGTCTGCCACCTGGGCGTGTCCGGCCGCGACCCCCTGCGGGCCCTGGACCGCGTGCCCCACGACCTGCTGGCCAACGTGCACTTCTCCGACGCCCGGGGTTTCCAGGAACACCTCCTGCCCGGCCAGGGAATCCTGCCCCTGCAAGGCGTCCTGGCCCGGCTTGCGGAGCGCGGCTACAGCCGGTACATCACCCTGGAAGTCCAGCCCGGCGCCCTGCCGTCCTCCGGTGTGGAGGCCGTGATCCGGCTCTCCGAACTCCGCGAATGGATGGAGCAATCCCTCACCGCCGGGCAACGGGAGGCCGCGCTGTGAACGATCCCGCCAAGTACCTCGACGCCGTGGCCCGGCCGGGCCAGAACGTGAACAACCTGTTCAACTTCCTGGGCATCGAGGTGGTCAGCATGGACGACGACAAGACCGTGCTGCGCCTCACCCCCCGCGCCGAAACCCTCCAGGGCGGAAACGTCCTGGCCGGAGGCGTCATCGCCACCCTCCTGGACGAAACCATGGCCCACGCCGTGCTGCGCACCCTGGCCCCGGGACAGACCACGGCCACCGTGGAAATGAGCGCCCGCTACTTCAACCCCGTGCCCGCCTCGGCCGTGGACGGCCCGCCCCTCGTCTGCGAGGCCCAGGTCGTGCGCCGGGGACAACGCATCGCCTTTGCCGAGGCGGAAATCCGCGACCACCAAGGCTCCACCGTGGCCCGTTGCAGCGCCTGCTTCGTCATCCGCTGACCGGCTTCGCCGGTCTCCAAAAATACCAAGAGGCTCCCCGCTCTCTCCGCCTTTCCGCAAATGGGACCGAAGGCCCCGACAGGCGGACGCGAGGCGTGTTTTCACGAGCCGGGAAGGGGCAAGTCGGCAACGGCCTGACATGCCGACACGACATCCACCCCGGCTCGACGCCTCGGAATCGGGAGTGAACGGCCCATGCCCGGGCGGGAAAACACCCGAGGGCCCGCCCCCGGCTTCGCCGGTTCATGGAAATCCCAAGCGACTCCCGCCGCCCTGACTTTCTATAATCCGGCGGAGCCGGGGGCGAAGCCGGCCCAATTCGACCCATCATTATAAAAGGTAATTCCTAGCCTATTCGGACCAAAGTTTGGTCGATCTGCTTTATGGAAATAGACTTAACAAGCTTTATTAATTGCTTTTCAATATCTTCATGACGGTGGTTAAACCGAAAACAAATTTCACC
>NZ_JAMHGA010000025.1 GCF_023660105.1 Desulfovibrio aminophilus
CCCCGCCCCCCCCCCCCCCCCCCCCCCGCCGCGAAATCGCCCCTCCCTTCCCCTCCCATTCGTTCCTGAAGGCGCAACGGGGATCAACACCCACACGATTTCAAACAACCGGGCCTCTCCCGCCGGCATTTGCATGCACGCGAGAGGAGAAACGGAGACGCTTCGGGGACGAAATCGAAAAATGGAAGTGAAATTCCTGGCCGCAATATGGAGACAGCGGCAGATGAAAACTGACGCATCAGGCTTGAGAAACAAAAAACGGCTGGTCGCACAACCATCCGTTTTTCATTTATTTTCTGGTGTCCCCGGCAGGAATCGAACCTGCGGCCTACAGCTTAGGAGGCTGTCGCTCTATCCGACTGAGCTACGGGGACCCGAACCGCCTCGGAAGCGGGAAAGGGAACCTATCCCAAAAGCACCCTGGGAGCAAGGTCGGCCGCCAATGGGCGGGCGACTCCCTTTACAAGCGCGAAAAAGGCCCTATACTCGCGAATGCGATTGAGGCGCCCGCGTTCCCGGACGCGCCCGCAAGGAGGATTCATGTCGTTCAGGAAATCGTCGGCCTTGGCCATCCTGGCCTTGTTCGTCCTGGCTCTGCCCATCCAGGCCGCGGCCAAGGCGTCCCTGCCCGAGTTCGCCGACCTGGCGGAAAAGGCCGGCAAGGCCGTGGTCAACATCAGCACGGTGAAGACCGCCCCGGCCACCAACCCGCTCCAGGAATTCCTCAAAAATCAGCCCAACAGCCCGTTCCGCGACTTCTTCGACCAGTTCATGGGCAACATGCCCATGCAACCGCGCAAGATGAGCTCCCTGGGCTCGGGCTTCGTCATCTCCTCTGACGGCTATGTCGCCACCAACAACCACGTCATCGCCGACGCGGACCAGATCACGGTCAAGCTCCAGGAGAACGGCAAGGAGTATCCGGCCAAGATCGTGGGCCGCGACCCCGAGACCGACCTGGCCCTGCTCAAGATCGACGCGGGCGACAACCTCCCGGTGCTCTCCTTCGGCGACTCCGACGCCCTGCGCGTGGGCGAGTGGGTCATGGCCATCGGCAATCCCTTCGGCCTGGGCCACACCGTCACCGCGGGCATCGTCAGCGCCAAGGGCCGGATCATCGGCCAGGGCGCCTTCGACAACTTCATCCAGACCGACGCCAGCATCAACCCCGGCAACTCCGGCGGCCCGCTCATCGACCTGGACGGCCGGGTCATCGGCATCAACACCGCCATCATCGCCTCGGGCCAGGGCATCGGCTTCGCCATTCCCAGCAACATGGCCGCCAAGATCCTGGACCAGCTCAAGTCCGGCAAGACGCCCAAGCGCGGCTGGCTGGGCGTGACCATCCAGGGCGTGGACGAGAACACGGCCAAGGCCCTGGGCCTGCCCGGCGCCAAGGGCGCGCTCGTCTCGGCCGTGTCGCCCGGCGACCCGGCGGACAAGGCCGGGATCAAGCCCGGCGACGTGATCATCAAGGTCAACGGCGAGCCCGTGGAGGACTCCGCCGCCCTGTTGCGCACCATCGCGGGCATGGCCCCCGGCGACAAGGCCTCCCTGGGCATCTGGCGCCAGGGCAAGGAGATCGCCCGCAAGGTCACCCTGGAGGAACGCGCCCCGAACATCGCGGCCATGGAGCGCGGCCAGGGGCGCGGCGGCCAGCCGGGCAAGGAGCAGTCCGCCGACGAAATCGGCGTGACCGTGCGCCCGCTCTCGTCCCAGGAAGCCCGCGCCCTCGGCATGGAGCAGCCGCAGGGCCTGGTCATCACCGGCGTGCGCGAGGGCTCCCCGGCCGCCCAGTCCGACGTCCGCCCCGGGGACGTGGTTCTGGAGGCCAACCAGAACCCCGTGTCCAACGTGGCCGACTTCCAGAAGATCGTGCGCGAGGACGGCAAGAAGCGCGGCGTGGTCATGCTTCTGCTGAAGCGCCAGGGCCGCAACATCTTCCGCACCATCGGCCTGGAATAACGGGAAAAGCCTCAAGCAGCGCGGGGGGAGAGGCAAGGCTTCTCCCCCCGCCTTTTTTACGCTATTCTCCTCCGACCATGACGCTCGCGGCGACCCTCACGGCTCCGGCCAAGATCAACCTCTTCCTGCGCATCCTCGGCCGCCGCGCCGACGGCTACCACGACCTGGACACGCTCTTCCTGCCCCTCGCCGAGCCGCGCGACGTCCTGGAGATCACCCCCGGAGCCCCGGGTTCCGGTCTGGCCCTGGCCTGCGCGGCCCCCGGCCTGGAAGGCCCGGACAACCTCGTGGCCAAGGCCTGGCGGCGCTATGCCGAGGCCACGGGCTTCGCCCCGGCCCTGGCCGTGCGCCTGACCAAGGGCATTCCCACGGGCGCGGGCCTGGGCGGCGGCAGCTCGGACGCGGCCGCCATACTGCTCTTTCTCAACGCCAAGGCCGGAAAGGCGGCCCTGCCCGCCGAGCGTCTCTCGGCCCTCGCCGCCACGCTCGGCGCGGACGTGCCTTTTTTTCTCCTGGGCCGCCCGGCGCGGGCCACGGGCATCGGCGACCGCCTGACCCCGGTGGAGCCGGACCTCGGCGGCCTGACCCTGGTGCTCGTCTGCCCGGACGCGCACGTGCCCACGGCCTGGGCCTATGCCCGTTTCGACGAGGTCGCCGCCAAGGGCCGCGTGCCAAGGGCTCCCGGATTCTTGACAAGCGGCGCAAGGGGGACTAAAAACCCAAGTTCCCTTTTGCCCCTGACCCTGTTCAACGACTTCGAGGACGCGGTTTTCCCGGCGTTCCCGGAGCTCAGACGGATCAAGGAGCGCCTCATCGCGGCCGGTGCGGCTGCGGCGGCCATGAGCGGGAGCGGAGCCAGCGTCTTCGCCCTGTTCCGGGAGAGGGAAAGGGCGCTGGAGACTGCCCGGAGCCTGGCGCGGGGCCAGGACCGCACGTATGTCCAGGACTTCGACTGGGGTGTGGCCAAGCGGTAAGGCGACGGGTTTTGGTCCCGTTATTCGAGGGTTCGAGTCCTTCCACCCCAGCCAGATTTTTTTCGCGAGGAGATGAAAGGCGGCATGACCATGCACGGGGAACTCAAGATCATCAGCGGATCGGCCAACGTTCCGCTGTCCGAGGCCATTTGCGAGCATCTCGGCTGCCGGCTTTCGCCCACGCTCCGCGAGACGTTCAGCGACGGCGAGATCCGCATCGAGATCGGCGAGAACGTCCGGGGCGACGACGTCTTCGTGGTCCAGCCCACCTGCTCGCCGGTGAATTTCCACCTCATGGAGCTGGCCCTCATGCTGGACGCCCTCAAGCGCGCCAGCGCCCGGCGCGTGACCGCCGTGCTGCCCTACTACGGCTATGCCCGCCAGGACCGCAAGGTCGTGCCCCGCGCGCCCATCAGCGCCAAGCTGGTGGCCGACATGCTCACCGCCGCGGGCATGCACCGCCTGGTGACCATCGACCTGCACGCGGGCCAGATCCAGGGCTTCTTCAACTGCCCCGTGGACAACCTCTTCGCCGCGCCGGTGTTCCTGGACTACCTGCGCAAGGTGGACGGCGACATGGTCATGGTCTCGCCCGACGCCGGCGGCGTGGAGCGCGCCCGGGCCTACGCCAAGCGGATGAACGCCGGGCTGGCGATCATCGACAAGCGCCGCGACGCGCCCAACCAGGCCCAGGCCATGCACCTCATCGGCAACGTCAAGGGCAAGGTGGCCGTGGTCATGGACGACATGATCGACACCGCCGGGACCATGTGCGCGGCCGCCGAGGTGCTCATGAACAACGGGGCCGAAAAGGTCCTGGCCTGCGCCACGCACCCCGTGCTCTCCGGCCCGGCCCTCGACCGGCTGGAGAAGTCGGCCTTCAGCGAAGTGGTGGTCAGCAACACCATCCCGCTGGACAGCCGCAAGCAGGCCTGCTCCAAGATCAAGGTTCTGTCCATGGCCGCCCTGCTGGCCAAGGCCATCAACAACGTGCACACCGAATCCTCGGTGAGCGTGCTTTTCGTATAGGAAGAAAGAAACTTCAGGCCACCCCCGCCGCGCGGGCCGAGGCCGCAGCAAGGAGCGATCATTATGGCGAAACTCATGACGTTGAGCGTGCAGGAGCGCACCGAGACGGGCAAGGGCCCCTGCCACCGCCTGCGCGAGCAGGGCTTGATCCCCGGCGTCTACTATGACGAAAAAGGCGCCAACGTGGCCGTCAAGGTCCAGGAGCTGCCCCTGAGCAAGCTCTACGCCAAGGTCGGAGGCTCCCAGGTCTTCGAATTGGAGATCGAGAAGGGCGGAACCAAGGAAACGCTGCCCTCGCTCATCTGGGTCATGAAGATGGACCCGGTCAAGCCCCGTCCCCAGCACGTGGACTTCCGCGGCGTCGACCTGAACAAGGAGATCCGCGTCCACGTGGCCTTCGAGCTCACCGGCAAGCCCGCCGGCGTGGTCAAGGGCGGCGTGCTCGAACTCTTCCGCGACACCTGCGAAGTGGTCGGCAAGCCCCTGGACATCCCGGAGAAGATCGTGGTCGACGTGAGCGCGCTGGACATCAATGACAGCGTGTTCGTGGCCGACGTGGCCATGCCCGCCGGCATCAAGGCCGTGATCGACGACAACTACGCCGTGGCCGGCGTGGTCGTCCCGGCCGACCAGGCCGAGGGCGAGGGTGAAGGCGAAGCGGCTGCCGCCGCCGAGCCCGCCAAGGCCGCCAAGGGCGGAGAGTAACCCTCTCCAGCGAATCGTCGTTTGCTGGGGGCTCCGGGCGACCGGGGCCCCTTTTCGCCTTTCTGGCGACGCCGCCCCCGCCCACGGCGAAACCGGGGAACGGCCCCAGGGATTCCCATGACGCTCAAAGGCATTCTCGCCGGACTGGGCAACCCGGGAAAGGAATACGAGGACACGCGCCACAACTTCGGCTTCTTCCTCGTGGACCACATCCTGGACCTAGCCCGCTCGCGCAAGAGCATGCGCCTGGCCCCGCTGCAGGAAAGCGGCGACGCCCTGGCCTACACGGCCAACCTGGGCGGCGCGCCCTGGCTGCTGCTCAAGCCCATGACCTACATGAACCGCAGCGGCATGGCCGTGGCCCGCTTCGCCCGCCGTTTCGGGCTGCCGCCCGAGGCCGTGGTGGTGGTCCACGACGAGCTGGACCTGCCCCTGGGCCGCATGAAGCTCAAGCGCGGCGGTTCCTCGGCAGGGCACAACGGCGTGGCCTCAATCATCGAGGAGTTGGGCGACCCGGACTTCTGGCGCCTGCGCCTGGGCATCGGCAGACCGACGGTCAAGCGCGACATGGCGGGCTGGGTTCTGGAGGCCTTCGCACCGGAGGAGCGCGCGGTCGTCGCAGAGGTGCTGCCCGCCGCGGCCAAGGGGCTGGACATCTTCCTGCGGCGCGGCGAGGCCCTGGCCGTGCAGTATCTGAACGCCTTCCAGGCAAGGGGAAATGAGGACGCCCCCGGCATGGACTCCGCCGGAGATTCTTGATACCCTCACATTGGTGCCTTTCCCTCTCAGTCGCCCGCAGCCCGAAGGAGCCTTCGCACGTGTTTCAGATCAACCAGTTGGTCGTCTATCCCTCACAGGGCGTGGGCCGGGTGGAGCGCATCGAGAGTCAGGTCATCGGCGGCACCAGGGCCGATTTCTACATCGTCCGCATCCTCTCCAACAACGTGACCCTCATGGTCCCGGTGAAGAACGCCCCCAACGTGGGCCTGCGCCCGGTGTGCAGCCTGCGCACCGGACAGGCCATCTTCGAATCCCTGCGCGACCGCTCCGACTTCACGGGCTACACCGGCCAGAACTGGAACCGCCGTTACCGCGAGTATTCGGAAAAGCTGAAGAGCGGCGACCTGGCGGACGTGGCCTACGTGCTCAAGGAACTGTTCCTCATCGGCAAGGACAAGGAACTGTCCTTCGGGGAGCGGCGGCTCCTGGAGCAGGCCATGAACCTCGTCTCCATGGAGTTGGCCTACGCCGTCAACAGGGATCAGGAGGACATCAGGAACGGGATCACCGAGATGTTCAGCGACGTTTTGCAGCCGAAGGAAAAGGAAAAGTCGGAAAAGCGGGCCTGAGGCCCTTGTCAACATGACTCCTTTCGGTTAATCCCCGTTTTGACCGCCCGGGACGGCGCACAAGCCGCCGCAGTCGTTCTCCCGGGAGTTGCATCCGGTTTCCCCCCTAGGTTGCCAATAAGAAGACGAGGTTACACGGCGTCGGCCTGTTTCATGGCCGGGAACGCCTGCAAGATAACGTTTGTTTCACTTCAAACAGGCTTCCGTCACATCCCCGCCCCGGCGCCGCCGGGACGCCCGAGGGCACGCAGGGAACGGGTACGCCCGGTGACCGGCACGACCGAGACCACCAACCCCAACGATCAGCCATGACCAACAACGGAAACGACCAAGACCTGACCAACGGCTCTTCTCAGAACGGCGGCGAACGGCTGAACCTCACCGATCTCAAGTACAAGAGCATGTCCGAACTCATGGACATGGCCGTCCGCTACAACGTGGAGAACCCCAGCGGCCTGCGCAAGCAGGAGCTGATCTTCGCCCTGCTCCAGGCCTGCGCCTCGCAGAACGGGCAGATCTTCGGCGAAGGCGTGCTGGAAATCCTGCCCGACGGCTTCGGCTTCCTCCGTTCCCCCATGTACAGCTACATGCCGGGCCCCGACGACATCTACGTCTCGCCCTCCCAGATCCGCCGCTTCGGCCTGCGCAAGGGCGACGTCATCTCCGGCCAAATCCGGCCGCCCAAGGAGGGGGAGCGCTACTTCGCCCTGCTGCGCGTCTCCGAGATCGGCTTCGAGCCGCCGGAGTACTCCAAGAACCTGGTCCTCTTCGACAACCTCACGCCCATCTATCCGAACAAGCGCTTCAAGATGGAGAACGGCGGCGAGAACTACTCCTCGCGCGTCATCGACCTGCTCTCGCCCATCGGCTGCGGCCAGCGCGGCATCATCGTGGCCCCGCCCCGCACCGGCAAGACCATGCTCTTGCAGACCATCGCCAACTCCATCAACGCCAACCACCCCGAGGTCTACCTCATCGTGCTGCTCATCGACGAGCGGCCCGAGGAAGTGACCGACATGGAGCGCACGGTCCGCGCCGAGGTCATCAGCTCGACCTTCGACGAGCCCCCGACCCGCCACGTGCAGGTCACGGAGATGGTCCTGGAGAAGGCCAAACGCCTGGTGGAACGCAAGCGCGACGTGGTCATCCTGCTCGACTCCATCACCCGCCTCGGCCGGGCCTACAACGCCGTGACCCCGTCCTCCGGCCGCGTGCTCTCCGGCGGCCTGGACGCCAACGCCATGCAGCGGCCCAAGCGCTTCTTCGGCGCGGCCCGCAACATCGAGGAAGGCGGCAGCCTGACCATCATCGCCACCGCGCTCATCGACACCGGCTCGCGCATGGACGAGGTCATCTTCGAGGAGTTCAAGGGCACCGGCAACATGGAGATCTACCTGGACCGCCACCTCTCCGAGAAGCGCGTGTTCCCGGCCATCGACATCAACCGCTCCGGCACCCGCAAGGAGGAGCTGCTCCTGGAGGAGGAGGTCCTCAACCGGGTCTGGATCCTGCGCAAGCTCCTCTCGCCCATGAACCCCATCGACAGCATGGAGTTCCTCCTCGGCAAGATGAAGGGCACCAAGAGCAACCGCGACTTCCTGAACATGATGAACAAATAGGCTCCGCCCGGCGAAGCCTTGGAGAGGACGCGGGCCCGGCGGGTTCGCGTCCTTTGTTTTCAGGGCCTCCGGAGACCCGTTGCGCCGCGAGGCCAAGCGCGTAATATGGCCCACATGCGAACAAGGATCACGCGCCCCATGCGAAACGCCGCCCGCTCCTCGCTCAGCCTGCTCCTGGCCCTGCTGCTGGCGCTCCTCCCCGCGGCCCAGGCGCGGGCCGCCTGGGGCGACTTCACCATCTCCGACGAAATCGAAGCCGGACGGAAGTTCGACGCCTACGTGCGCAGCAGCATGCCGCTGGTGGAGGACACCGAGATCACCACCTACGTGAACGGCCTGGTCAAGCGGATCGTGGACCACGTCCCCCCGCAGCCGTTCCGCTTCACCACCACGGTGATCCAGAACGGCTCCATGAACGCCTTCGCCGTGCCCGGCGGCTACGTCTACGTCTTCACCGGCCTGATCCTGAACCTCCAGACCGAGGACCAGGTGGCCGCGGTCCTGTGCCACGAAATCGCGCACGTGACCGAGCACCACGTGGCCAAGCGCATGGCCGAGATGCGCCTGGCCAGCATCGGGGCCATCGCCGGGACCCTGGCCGGAGCCTTCCTGGGCATCGCCGGCGGCGGGGCCAACATGCAGAACATCGGCGGCGCCCTGATGATGGGCTCCCAGGCCGGGGCGGCTTCGGCATTCCTCAAGTACACCAACGAGAACGAACGCGAGGCCGACCACCAGGGCCTGAACTACCTGGCCGCCTCGGGCTACAATCCCCTGTCCATGGCCGAGACCTTCGACATCATGCAGAAGGCCCGCTGGTACGTGAGCAACGACAAGATCCCCTCCTACCTCTCCACCCACCCCGCGCTGCCCGACCGCGTGGCCTATATCAAGGACCGGGTGGCCCGCATGCCCCAGGAGGTGACCAAGCGCAAGGCAGACAACACCGCCTTCCTGCGCGTGCAGACGCTCGTGCGGGCGCGGCTCCAGGCCGCGGACGTGGCCCTGGCCTGGTACAACAACAAGGGCGAGCTCACGCCCCTGGACCAGATGGGCCTGGCCGTGGTCCTGGCCCGGGTGAACCGGGTGGGCGAGGCCGAGCGGACCTTCCAGAAGGCGCTGGCGGCCCTGCCCAACGACCCCCTGGTGCTGCGCGAGACCGGCATCTTCCACTTCCGCCAGGGCGACTTCCAGAAGGCCCAGCCCCTGCTTCAGAAGGCGCTGATCCTCAAGCCCTCGGACGCCCTGACCCTGTTCTACAACGCCCGGCTCCTGGGCGAGTACAAGCAGTACCCGGCGGCCATCGCCTCCATGCGCCAGGTGCTCAAGGACCTGCCGGACGACCCCGAGGTGCGCTACCACATGGGCCGCCTCCTGGGCGAGTCCGGGGACCAGTTCGGCGGCCACCTCCAGCTGGCCTACTCCTTCGAGCTCCAGGGCAACCGCAAGCAGGCCGAATTCCACCTGGAAAAGGCCCGCGCCATGGCCGGCAACCCGGAGCAGAAAAAACAGGTGGAGGAGTTCGACGCCTTCCGCAAGGATCGCGAAGAGCTGCGCATGTGACCGGGCGCCGGGCCTTGAAACGCGCGCCGCTTTGGGGTAGCTCCATCCTTTCGCCAACATCTCATTTGAACGAGCGCTCATGATCGTGGCCAAGACCATCCAGGAGCTGGAAGGCGCCATCGCCGGCTCCTGCGTCACCATCGGCAATTTCGACGGCGTGCACCTGGGGCACCAGAAGCTCATCGGCCAAACCTGCCGCCGGGCCCGGGCCCTGGGTCTGGTCAGCGTGGTGGTGACCTTCGAGCCCCACCCCCTGCGCGTGCTCCTGGGCAACCGCACCCCGCCCTTCATCACCCTCATCGATCAGAAGCTGGAACTCATCGAGGCGCTCGGCCCCAACGTCGCCCTGGTGCTCAACTTCACCCGCGAGATGGCCGCCCTTTCGCCCGACGAGTTCGTACGCGAATACCTCGTGCGCGGCCTGTCCGTGCGCGAGCTGGTCATCGGCTACGACTACGCCATGGGCAAGGGCCGTTCGGGCAACTACGAGACCCTGAAGGTCCTGGGCCAAACGTACGGCTTCCGGGTGGACCGCCTGGAGCCCGTGACCCTGGGCGACGCCGTGGTCAGCTCCACGCGCATCCGCGACATGGTCCAGGCCGGGGAGGTCTGGGAGGCCCGCCCGCTCCTGGGCCGCTTCTATCAGGTGCGCGGCGAGGTGGTCCGGGGCCACAACCGGGGCGGCAAGCTCCTGGGATTCCCCACCGCCAACCTGCGGCTGGTGGACGAGCTGGTGCCCCAGACCGGCGTGTACGCCGTCTGGGTCGAGGTGGACGGCGCGGTGTTTCCCGGCGTGGCCAACATCGGCACCAACCCCACCTTCGGCAACGAGGCCGTCTCGGTGGAGGCGCACATCATGAACTTTTCCGACGACCTCTACGGCCGCCCCATCCGAGTGCACTTCGTCCAGCGCCTGCGCTCCGAGCGCAAGTTCGAGAACCTGGACGCCCTGCGCGCGCGCATCCAGGCCGACATCGACCTGGCCGGGCGCATCCTCTCCGAGCCCGAGGCCCAGCCCGCCGCCCTGCCCCTGAAAACGAACCGCCCCGGCCCGGACGCATGAACATCCTCTTCGGACTGCCCCGACGCCTCCTGGCCCTGCTGGCCTCCCTGCGCCACGCCCGCTCCCTGCGCTGGCTGGCCTACGGCGTGCTGGTGGGCGCGGTCACGGGACTGGTGGCCGCGGCCTACTTCTGGGCCGTGGAATATTTCCGCACGGTTTTGCTGCATGATCTTGCCGGATTGAGCCTGCCCGCCCCGGCCGGGGAGCGACTGCACCACGCCACTCCGCTGGGCGCCTACCGCCCCTGGCTCGTGCCCCTGTTCACCGGCGCCGTGGGCCTGATCACCGGCTACGTGGTCAACCGCTTCATTCCCGAAACCGTCAGCGGCGGCACCGACGGCACCGACGCCACCATCAAGGCCTTCCACCAGCAGGGCGGCCTGATCCGGCCCCTGGTGCCGATCATCCGGGGCGTGGCCTCGGTCTTCACCATCGCCTCCGGCGGCAGCGCGGGCCGCGAAGGGCCCATCACCCAGATGGGCGCGGGCCTGGGCTCCTGGTTCGCCCAGCGGTTCAAGCTCTCGGCCCGGGAGCGCCGCCTGCTCCTGCTGGCCGGGGCGGCCGGAGGCCTGGGGGCCATCTTCCGCGCGCCCCTGGGCGGCGCGCTCACGGCCGTGGAGGTCATCTATCGCGAGGACTTCGAGGCCGAGGCCATGCTGCCCTCGATCATGTCCTCGGTGACGGCCTACTCCGTGTTCACCTTCTTCTTCGGCTCCGAGCCCATCTTCGGCATCCCGCGCTTCGAGTTCCGCGACCCCCGGGAGCTGTTCTTCTACGTGGCCCTGGCCCTGGCCTGCGCCGGGGCGGGCTGGCTCTACGTGCGCACCTTCCGCTGGTTCAAGTTCCGAATCTTCTTCCCGCTCAAGGACAAGGTCGGGCTCATGTGGACCACGGCCCTGGGCGGCCTGGGCGCCGGACTCCTGGGCGCGTTCTTCCCCCAGGTACTCTCCGGCGGCTACGGCTGGCTGGAACTGGCCATCCTCGGCCAGATTCCGGCCCTGATGCTCTTCGCCATCGTCATCGGCAAGACGCTGGCCACCTCCATGACCATCGGCTCGGGCATGAGCGGCGGCATGTTCGCCCCGGCCTTGTTCGTGGGCGGCATGAGCGGCGGCGTGGTGGGCCAACTGGCCCACCAGTGGTGGCCGGACATCGCCAAGCAGCCCGGCGGCTACGTGCTGGTGGGCATGGCGGCCTTCTTCGCGGGCATCGCCAAGGCCCCCATCGGCCCGCTGGTCATGGTCTGCGAACTGACCAAGGGCTACGGCCTGCTGGCCCCGCTCATGGTGGCCTCGGCCCTGTGCATCGTGCTCTGCCGCAAGGTCTCGCTCTACGAACACCAGGTGGACGACAAGTTCGACTCCCCGGCGCACGTGTCCGACGCCACCATCAACGTGCTGGAACAGCTCACCGTGGAGGGCCGCTTCACCCCCTCCCGGGTCACGATCCTGGAGGAAGGCACGACCCTCAAGGCGCTCACGGACATCATCGCCAACACGGCCCAGATCTGCTTCCCGGTGCGCGACCGCCTCGGGCGGTTCACCGGCATCCTCACGATCCACGACGTGCGCCGCCTGCTGTTCGAGGAGGGGCTCTTCGACCTCGTGGTGGTCCGCGACCTGGCCAAGCGCCCGGCCCTGCTCAAGCCCGACGACGATCTCTACACCGCCCTGCTCCTCTTCGTGGACACGGACTACGACCAGATTCCCGTGGTCTCGCCCGACGATCCGCACGCCCTGATCGGCCTCATGAACCGCGAGGACGTGTTCAAGGCCTACGCCACGACCATCCGCTCCCTGCGCGAAGACGCCGTCTGACCCCTTGCCAGGGCCGCGCCGCGTCTTATTTAGATCAATCGTGCGGACGCGACCCAAAGGCCATTCCGGCCACTCCTGGTCCATCGGCTCGGGACGGCTCGTCCTCCTGGCCGGGGACATCGCCCTCTCCGACGCCGACGCCGTGGTCAACGCGGCCAACTCCCAGTTGGCCGGGGGCGGCGGGGTGGACGGGGCCATCCACCGGGCGGCGGGCTGGGACCTGCTCCACACCGCCTGCTGGGCCCACATCATCGAAAACGGCGAAGTCCCCCCGGGACAGGCCGCCGTCACCTCCGGCTTCGGCCTCAAGGCCAAGTGGATCATCCACGCCGTGGGCCCGGTCTGGCACGGCGGGCGGTCCGGCGAACCGGACCTCCTGGCCTCGGCCTACCGCGTGAGCCTGCGCCTGGCCCAAGAGCTGGAGTGCCGCCACGTGGCCTTTCCGGCCCTGAGCTGCGGGGCCTACGGCTATCCCGTGGAACTGGCCGCCCCGGTGGCCCTGGCCGAGCTGCGCCGAGGGCTGGAGCAGGGGCTCGTGTCCGAAATCCGCCTGACCCTCTTCGGCCAGGACAACCTGGACCGCTGGGCCGCTCTGGCCCGGACCGTCCTCGCAACCAACGGAGAGCAACCGTGGACTTGAAGGGAACCACCATCCTGGCGGTCAAGGACGCGGGCGGCGTGGCCATGGCCGGAGACGGCCAGGTCACCCTGGGCCAAAACGTGGCCATGAAGCACACCGCCCGCAAGGTCCGTTCCATCTACAAGGACAAGGTCATGATCGGCTTCGCCGGAGCCACGGCCGACGCCTTCACCCTGTCCGAGCGCTTCGAGAAGAAGCTTGAGGCCCACTCCGGCAACCTCACCCGGGCCGCCGTGGAGCTGGCCAAGGACTGGCGCACGGACAAGTACCTGCGCCGCCTGGAGGCCATGCTCCTGGCCGCCGACGCCGAAACCATCCTGATCATCTCCGGCACCGGCGACGTGATCGAGCCCGACGACGGCCTGGCCGCCATCGGCTCGGGCGGGCCCTACGCCCTGGCCGCGGCCCGGGCCCTGGCCCGGAACACCGAGCTGACCTCCCGGGAGATCGTCGAGCGGGCCATGCGCATCGCGGCCGAAATCTGCGTCTACACCAACGACAACCTGACCATCCTGACCCGCGAGAAGGGCAAGGGAACCGACGCGTCATGAGCAGCAACCTCACCCCCCGGGAGATCGTCTCGGAACTGGACAAGTACGTCATCGGCCAGAAGGCGGCCAAGCGCATGGTGGCCATCGCCCTGCGCAACCGCTGGCGCCGCAACCGCCTGGCCCCGGAGCTGCGGGACGAGGTGGCGCCCAAGAACATCATCCTCATGGGCCCCACGGGCGTGGGCAAGACCGAGATCGCCCGACGCCTGGCCCGGCTGGCGGGCTGCCCGTTCTTCAAGGTCGAGGCCACCAAGTTCACCGAGGTGGGCTACGTGGGCCGGGACGTGGAGTCCATGGTCCGCGACCTCATGGAGATCGGCGTGAACATGGTCAGGACCGAGGAGCGCGACCGAGTGCGGGTCAAGGCCGAGGAGCACGCCGAGGAGCGGCTCCTGGACCTGCTCGTTCCCGGCGGCCAGCCCCAGGGCCAGGGCGCGGGCTTCTTCATGCGCCCGGCGGCCGAGCCCCTGGCCGACAAGGACGCCTCCACCCGCGAGAAGCTGCGCAAGCTCTGGCGCGACGGCGCGCTGGACGACCGCATCGTGGAGGTCGAGGTCCGCTCCCAGTCCGGCCCGCAGCTGGAGATCGCGGCCATCCCCGGCATGGAGGAGATGGGCATGCAGATGCAGGAGACCCTGGGCCGCATGTTCCCGAACAAGAAGAAGCTCAAGAAGATGAAGGTGCGCGAGGCCTTCGAGGTGCTGGCCGCCGAGGAGGCCGACAAGCTCATCGACATGGACAAGGTTCTGGAGGCCGCCCGCGAGCGCGTGGAACAGGACGGCATCCTCTTCGTGGACGAGATCGACAAGATCGCGGCCCGGAGCGAGCACGGCGGGCCGGACGTGTCCCGCGAGGGCGTGCAGCGCGACCTGCTGCCCGTGGTCGAGGGCTGCGTGGTGAACACCAAGTACGGCATGGTCAAGACCGACCACATCCTGTTCATCGCGGCCGGGGCCTTCCACCAGGCCAAGCCCTCGGACCTCATTCCCGAACTCCAGGGCCGCTTCCCGCTGCGCGAGACCCTGGAGGCCCTGGGCAAGGACGAGTTCTACCGCATCCTCACCGAGCCGAGGAACGCGCTCACCGTGCAGTACAAGGCCCTGCTGGAGACCGAGGGGCTGACCGTGGACTTCACCCGCGAGGCCCTGGAGGAGATCTCGGCCCTGGCCGAAAAGATCAACGAGGAGACCGAGAACATCGGCGCGCGGCGGCTGTCCACGATCATGGAGAAGCTCCTGGCCGAGCTGTCCTTCGCCGCGCCCGACCGGGGCGGCCAGAGCGTGACCATCGACCGGGCCTATGTCCAGTCCCAGCTTCAGGACGTGGTCGAGGACCGGGATTTGTCGAGATATATCCTCTAAGCAGCTGTCATCACAAAATAAAAAGGCGCGGCCCCCTCGCGGGAGCCGCGCCTTTCATCGTCTTCCAGCAGCCTACAGCCCGATGCGCTTCTTGAGCAGGGCGTAATCCACGTTGGCCATGACCAGCTGGGCCCCGTGGTTCACCTTGATCATGTCCCGCAGCTTGTGGCTCGTCAGGATGGACTCCATCTTCTTGGCCACGGTGAAGGTGTCCTCGCGGACCACGATGATCGGCGTCTCCAGGACCTCGGAACGGGTCAGGATGATGTCGTTGGGATAGAGGTTGCCGGTGAGAATGAGGCAGGGCGAATTGCCCTCCAGGGCCACCAGCTGGACGTCCGAGCGGTCGCCGCCCACGATCACCGCCGAATTCTTGTGGCGCTTGAAGTGGGTCAGGAAGTTCTCCACCTGCATGGTGCCGATGAGGAAGCTCTCCACCACCCGCTCGCCCTTGCCCTGGGCCGAGATGACCTTGCCGTTCAGGCGCTCGGCCAGATCCGTGACCTTGATGGCCCCCATGAGCGGGTCCGAGGGGATGGTGCCGAGCACGGTGACGCCCTTCTTCTCCAGGAAGGGCTGGATCAGGCCGGTGGCCTCCTCCATGTAGGATTCAGGCACGTCGTTGAAGATCACCCCGGCCAGATCGTCGCCGACGGCGGCATGGCTGCGCAGGATGTAGTCGTAGCGCAGCTCCTTCTGGTAGCGGTCCACGAGCACGGTCTTCGCGCCCAGGGACGCGGCCACCCGGCTGCCCTCCACCCCGCAGTAGGTGCCCGAGCCGAGGAAGGTGCCCGAGCCCTGGATGAGCATCACGTCCTTGCCCTGGGAGAGCTTGGCGTAGGCCTGGCCGATGGCCGAAAGCAGGTCGCCGCAGCCGGTGGTGAAGGCCTTGATCGTGAAGTCGCGGGTCACGAGCACGGGCGTGACCAGCTCGGGGTCCTGCTCCAGGCCGAGCACGTCCTGGACGAAGAAGGCGTCCTCGTCGCCCACCTTGTCCCCGGTGCGGCGCGGCACCGCGCCCACGGGCTTCATGTAGCCGACGTTCAGGCCCTCCTTCTGGAACTTGAGTCCCAGGGACATGGCGATGAGATTCTTGCCCGAATACCCGGCGGTTGAACCCACGTACACGCCGACCATGACGACCTCCCCGGCCCGCGAGGGCCCTAAGCTTGGCTGTGCGTTTCCGAACCGTTCAGATGCAGGGTCATGCGCACGTCGGCCACCACGGCCCGTTCGTGGTTGACCAGCACGGGATTGAACTCCGCCTCGTAGACTTCCGGGAAATCCAGGGCCAGCCGGGACATGGTCAGGATGATGTCCTCGATGGCCTCGAAGTTCACCGGCTGCTCCCCGCGCACGCCCTTGAGGAGCATGTAGGATCTGATCTCGCGCACGATCTCGAAGGCGTCGGCCCGCGACAGCGGGGCCAGACGGAAGGCGATGTCCTTCAAGATTTCCACGTAGATGCCGCCCAGGCCGAACATGAGCAGCGGCCCGAACTGCTCGTCGCGCTTGAAGCCGATGATGACCTCCCGCGAGCCCTTGGGGGCCATCTCCTGGACCAGGCAGCCCGCGATGTAGGCGTCGCGGCGCAGGCGCTGGGCCCGGGTGGTGATGTCGAAGAAGGCCTCGCGCACGGCCTTGGCGTCGGCCAGCCCCACCTTGACCCCGCCCACGTCGGACTTGTGGGAGATCTGCGGCGAGGCGATCTTGAGCACCACGGGGTAGCCGATGGCCTCGGCCGCGGCCACGGCCTCGTCGCTGCCCCGGGCCAGCCTGGTCCTCGGCGTGGGCAGGTCGTAGGCCGCGAGCACTTCCTGGGCCTCGAACTCCACGATCTCGGACTGGCCGC
The DNA here is from genome assembly GCF_023660105.1 of Desulfovibrio aminophilus. Lineage (NCBI taxonomy): Bacteria > Pseudomonadati > Thermodesulfobacteriota > Desulfovibrionia > Desulfovibrionales > Desulfovibrionaceae > Desulfovibrio > Desulfovibrio aminophilus. The sequence goes on from NZ_JAMHGA010000025.1 coordinate 16,489, forward strand.
GCTCCACGGCCCGGCCGACCACCGCGCGGGCCCGCTCCAAATCGCGGGCGATCTCGGGATACACCGGCTCGGGCCGGGCCCGGTTCAGGGCGTGGACGTACATGCTCTCGATGCTGCGGATGGCGGGCTCGGGAAAGGCGTAGCAGGGCACGCCCGCCTCCTGGAGGATGCGCCGCCCCGGGGCCACCTGTTTCTTGCCCATGAAGCAGGCGAAAACCGGCTTGTCCGAGCGCCGCGAGATGTCCGCGATGACCTGGGCCGTGGCCTCCACCTCCACCGAGGCCACCGGGGTGAGGATGACCAGCAGGGAATGGACCATGGGGTCGGCCAGCACGGCCTCGATGGCCTGGCGGTAGCGCGCGGGGTCCGAGTCGCCGATGATGTCCACGGGGTTGTACAGGGCCGCGAAGCTGGGCAGGAAGGATTGCAGCTTGGACACCGTGGCGGTGCCCAGGGAGGCCATGTGCAGCCGCGAACGCTCGCAGGCGTCGGCGGCCAGGATGCCGGGGCCGCCGGAGTTGGTCACGATGCCCAGGTTGGGGCCCCTGGGCAGGGGCTGGTGCGAGAAGGCCTCGGCCAGGTTGAACAGGGACTCCACGTCGGCCACGCGGATCACGCCGCTCTGGCGGAAGGCCGCGGTGTAGGCCGCGTCCGAACCCGCGATGGCGCCGGTGTGGGAGCTGGCGGCCTTGGCTCCGGCGGCCGTGGTGCCGGACTTGATCATGATCACCGGCTTGGCGCGCGTCACGGCGGCGGCCTGGCGCAGGAACTCCCGGCCGTGCTCCACGTTCTCGATGTAGCCCAGGATGACCGTGGTCGCCGGGTCGCGGCCCAGGTATTCGAGCATGCGCGACTCGTCCAGCACGGCCTTGTTGCCCAGGCTCACGAACTTGGAGAAGCCGATGTTCTCGCCCAGGGCCCAGTCCAGGATGGCCACGCAGAGCGCGCCGGACTGGGAGAAGAAGGCGATGGGGCCCTTGCTGGGCTGGCCCGCGGCGAAAGAGGCGTTGACCCCGTGGCCGGTGTTCATCATGCCCAGGCAGTTGGGCCCGAGCAGGGCCATGCCGCTCTCGGCGGCCAGGGCGGCCATGTCGCGCTCCAGGAGGAAGCCTTCCTTGCCCACCTCCTTGAACCCGGCGGTGATGACGATGGCGGCCTTGGCGCGGATGTCCGCGAGCTCGCGCAGGGCGGGCAGGACCGCGTCGCGGGGCACGGCGATGACCGCCAGGTCCAGGCCCTTGGGCAGGTCACGGATCGAGGAGGTCACGGGCAGGCCCTCGATGGTCCCACCCTTGGGGTTCACCGGGATGAGGCGCCCGGCGAAGCCCGCGCCGATCATGTTGGAGACCACGGTGTGGCCGATCTTGCCCGGCTTGTCCGAGGCCCCGATGACCGCCACGCTGCGCGGTTCGAAGAAGGCTTGCAGATCCATGCCCTGATTCACGCGTTTCTCCTGGTCGGACAACGGGGAGCGTGCGACAGCATAGCCTCGCCGGTCTTTTTTTTCAAACCCCGGGAGGCCCCTTTTCTTGTTCGCGGTGGCGATTTCTGACAGACTGCGGCCATGAAGGCCGGAGAACGACGCGCGGACGTGACCGGGGCCATCCTGGCCGGGGGCGAGGGCAAACGCATGGGCCGGGTGAACAAGGCCCTGCTGGAGGTGGGCGGCGAGCCCATCCTGGACCGCCTGTCCCGGACCCTCGGCTGGCTCTTCGAACACGTCCTGGTGGTGGCTCGCGACGCCGAGCCCTTCGCCGGAACCGGCCTGCCCGTGGTCCCGGACCGCCATCCCCAGCGCAGCTCGCTCACCGGCATCCACGCGGCCCTGTTCCACGCCGAGACGCCGTTCGTCTTCGTCACGGCCTGCGACACGCCTTTCCTGCAACCCGCCCTGGTGCGGGCCCTGCTGGCCGAGCTGGGGCCGAACGTGGACCTGGTGGCCCCGATCCGCGAGAACGGACACTACGAGCCGCTCTGCGCCCTCTACTCCCGCGCGGCCTGCCTGGGACCGGTGGAGGACCTGCTGCGCACGAACCAGTTCCAGATCATCCGCTTCTTCCCCCGGGTGCGCGTGCGGGCCGTGCCCGTGGCCGACCTGCGCCGCGCGGACCCGGATCTGCTCTCCTTCGCCAACGCCAACACCCCGGACGACCTGGAGGCCCTGCGCCGCCTGGTCCCGGATCAAGGCCCCCGATGAACGGCCGCATCTCCCTGGAACAGGCCATCGCGCTCCTGCTGGACGCCGCCCGGCCGGCCACCCCGCGTCCCACGCCCCTGCCCCAGGCCCTGGACCTGGCCTCGGCCGAGGACATCGCGGCGGACCGGGACGTGCCCGCCCAGTCCCGCTCGGCCCTGGACGGCGTGGCCCTGCGCGCGGCCGACACCCGGACCGCCTCGGCGGCCGCGCCCGCCAAGCTCTGTCTCTTATACACATCTGAC
>NZ_JAMHGA010000026.1 GCF_023660105.1 Desulfovibrio aminophilus
CCCGGCCGGGGATCAAAGCCTGATCCCGGATCAGGCCGACGCGACCCGGCTCTTCGCGGTCCTGGGCGCGGCCCCCAAGATTCACATGTCCGGCGAGATCGTCGACCGCTACGGCTACGTCTCCAGCGTGCCGGGCGACCCGACCGTGCTCCTCGTGATGGTGGACAACTGCCCGGGACCTTGCGAACGGGTCTTCCACCTGGAACTGCGCCGGAACCCCGGAGATTTTCCCCGACCCGCCGCGATGCAACCCACCCCGGGCCTGAGCGCGGCCGTGGCCACGAAAAGCGGCCTGCGCCTGGGGCTGACCAAGGCCCAGGTCAAGGCCGTCCTGGGTTGGCCCCAGGAAGAGGAGGAGAACGTCCTGCGCTACGGGGCCGCCCGGGCGGTGTCCTTTTCCCGGGAGGAGGTCCTGGCCCGGGGATTCCCGGAAAAATACGTGCGGATGGGCCAGTACATCGACCGGTTCATCAAGGTCACCTTCACAAACGGCCGGGCGGACGCCATCCGCCTGGACCACCGCACCGTCTGGGACTGACCGGCTTCGCCGGTTCATAGAAAGGCGGGGAGGCTCTTCGCCTTTCTATAGCCCGGCGAAGCCGGGTGGGTGGTGGCCAAGGAACCCGACTGGGCTCCGCCCAAGCAGCGGATGTCCCTGGTGGCTGGAGGCCTCGGCGGGCACACCAAGCCCAACTCCCACGGCGACCAGCAGCCCTACGATGAGCTGGGCCGTTACGCCGGGCCCGGAGAAGGAGCCTGGAGCGAGAAACCCCAGGAGGAAACGGCCCGGGGCGGAAGCCTGCTTTCCGCCTTTCTGGAAAGCCCCGAAGGGGGCGGCGAAGCCGGCTAGAGGGCCATGCGCACGTGGTAGAGGGCGCGGCCGCGCTGCACGGAGAGGAGCAGGGTGTTGTGCAGGTGGTAGCGGGTGAAGGCCCGGGCCAGGTCGTCCGGGGTCTCCAGGCTCTGGTTGCCGATCTGGTGCAGGATGTCGCCGGGCTTGAGCCCGATGCGCGCGGCGGGTCCGTTGGGGGCCACGCGGCCCACGAGGATGCCGGTGCGCGGGCGGCGCGGGTCGGCGGCGAAGCCCCAGTGCTCGGCCACCAGCGCGGCCACCGCGGCGTCGTCCAGGGCCTGGGCCTTGGCCTGGAGGGTCATTTCCCGGCCCTGGCGCGACACGCCGAGGCGCACGGAGTCGCCCGGGCCCACGTCGAGCATGAGGCTCAGGAAGTGGTCGCGGTCGTCCACGCCCCGGCCGTTCAGGGCCAGGATCACGTCGCCGGGGGCCAGGCCCGCGCGCTGGGCCGGTCCGCCCGCGTGCAGGTCCGTGACGAGCAGTCCGCGCGGGGACTTGAGACCCAGGTAGCTGGCCGTGGGCTGGTCCAGATCCTGGCCGAAGAGCCCGAGCCAGACCGGGGTGACGTGGCCCTGGTTGATGAGCTCGGCCACCACGCGCTTGGCCTTGTTGATGGGAATGGCGAAGCCGATGCCCGAGGCCTCGGCGTGGATGGCGGTGTTGATGCCGATGACCTGGCCCAGGATGTTCAGCAGCGGGCCGCCGGAGTTGCCGGGGTTGATGGCCGTGTCGGTCTGGATCAGGTCGCTGAGCACCTCGTCGCTGGTGCCCACGGAGCGGCCCACGGCGGAGATCACGCCGGTGGTCACGGTGTGAGTGAAGCCGTAGGGGTTGCCGATGGCGATCACGGTCTCGCCGATGAGCAGGTCCGAGGAGTCGCCCATCTCGGCCTGGGGCAGGGAGCCCGCGCGTTCCACCTGGAGCACGGCCAGGTCGCGGTCCGGGTCCGAGCCCTTGACCTGGGCGGCCAGTTCGCGGCCGTCCTTGAGCCGCACGCTGATTTCCGTGGCCCCGTTGATGACGTGGGCGTTGGTCAGGACGAAGCCGCGCGCGCCGTCGATGATCACGCCGGAGCCCAGGCTCTGGGCCTTGCGCGGCATGCGTTCGATGCCGAACTCGCGCAGGAATCGCTCGTAGGCCGGGCCGGAGAACGCGCCGCCGAAGGGGTCGGGCACGGCCTGGACCATGCGCGAGGTGGTGATGTTCACGACCGCCGGGCTTACGCGCTCCACGGCCAGGACCACCGGGGTGCGGCGCGGGTCGTCGGCGCGGGCCGGAAGGGCCAGGGCCAGGACCAGGGCCGCCGCCAGCAGGGCGGGAAGGGGAAGGCGGCGCATGCTACCTCCCGGCCATCTGGCGCAGCCGGGCGATGCGCTCCTCCACCGGCGGGTGGGTGGAGAACCAGTTGCCCACGCGGCGTCCCGAGAGCGGGCTGACGATGAACATGTTTTCCGTGGCCGGGTTGGCCCGCATGGGCACCTCCAGGGAGGTGTTGTGCAGCCGGGCCAGGGCCTGGGCCAGGGAGAGCGGGGAGCCGGAGTATTCGGCCCCGGCCGCGTCGGCCAGGTACTCGCGGGAGCGGGAGATGCCCATCTGGATGAGCGTGGCGGCCAGGGGCGCGATGATGGCCACGGCCAGGGCGGCCAGGGGGTTGCCGCCGCCCTCGTCGTCGCTGCTGCGGCCCATGCCGAAGATCGCGGCCCATTGCATCATGTTGGCCAGCATCATGACCGCCGAGGCGAGCACGGCGGCCACGGACTGGATGAGGATGTCGCGGTGGGCGATGTGGCCCAGCTCGTGGCCGATGACGCCCTTGATCTCCTCGGGCGGGAGCAGGCGCAGCAGGCCCTCGGTGACGGCGACCACGGCGTTCCGCGGGTTGCGGCCGGTGGCGAAGGCGTTGGGGGCCTCCTGGGGCACGAGGTAGAGCCGGGGCGTGGGGATGCCCGCGCGGGCGGACATCTCGGCCAGCATGGAGTGCAGGGCCGGGGCGTCCTCCGGGGCCAGGGGCCGGGCGCGGTACATGGAGAGGACGATCTTGTCCGAGTACCAGTAGCTCACGAAGTTCATCACCAGGGCGAAGCCGAAGGCGATGACGAGGCCGGTCCGGCCGCCCATGAGCTGGCCGAGAAAGAGGATCAGGCCCGTGAGCAGGGCGAGGAGGAAAAAGGTCTTCAATTGACTGGTCACGCAACGACCTCCGGGTCTTTGGGAACGCCCGGAAAAGATAGCCAGCCGGGGGCCGGAGTCAAGGGAGGGGGAAACTAGGCGGGAGGGAAAACGAAAAGCGCATCGGCTGGTGCCGAAGGGGAGAGTCCCGAAGCGCACCAATCACAAAACTAGCGGAAATCCCTGGGGAATATGCCTTCAGACTTCTGCGGTTTTTTACCTCATCTTGGGCGTTTGGGGTGCAATTTGTGGGACAGCCCCATTTTTAAGCCGCGGGTCGCGCATCCAGGCGGGGGCTTATTCATTTTGAAGAAACGGCGACTAGGCCATGTGCTCCAAATCCTTCTGCAAGGCCCACAGGGGGTCGTCTTCGACCTTTTGATAAGGTAATTCCTAGCCTATTCGGACCAAAGTTTGGTCGATCTGCTTTATGGAAATAGACTTAACAAGCTTTATTAATTGCTTTTCAATATCTTCATGACGGTGGTTAAACCGAAAACAAATTTCACC
>NZ_JAMHGA010000027.1 GCF_023660105.1 Desulfovibrio aminophilus
CACGTGGATCGTCGGCAGCGTCAGATGTGTATAAGAGACAGGTGCGCGACGGCCGCGACGAGGCCCGCCGCGAGGGCCTGATCCTGCCCGGCGACCCGCCGCGCGCCTGTTCCCTGGCGGCCTCGGCCGTGCCGGGCGCGGCGCCCGGGCGCTTCTGCCGCCTGCTCGTGGTGGAGGTCCAGGGCTCGGCCGCCGCCGGGGAGTTCCTCCCGGACGCGGCCCGGGACGCCCTGCGCCGCGAGCTGGACCAGGCCCTGGAGGATCTGCGCGCCGCCGAGGAGCGCCTGGAGGCCGCCGAGGAGACCCGCCGGACCTCGGCCGAGGAGCTGCGCAGCGCCAACGAGGAATTGCTGGCCGTCAACGCCGACCACGAACGCCGCATCGCGGACCTCGCCCTGGCCGCCCTGGACCTGGACAATCTTCTGCGCGCCACGCACTGCGCGGCCCTGTTCGTGGACCGCGATCTGCGCATCCGGCGCATGAGCCCGGCGGCGGCCCGGATGCTGGGCCTCTCCCCCCGCGACACGGGCGTGCCCCTGGGCGCGGTGGCGGCCCGGATGCCCGGCGCGGACCTGGCCGCCCTGGCGGCGGCCTGCCTGGACGGGGACAAGACCCTGGAACGCGAGGTCCTGGCCGACGGCGTGGAGCGCCTCCTGCGCGTGCAGCCCTGGCGCGACGACCAGGGCCGGACCGAGGGCGCGCTGCTGATCCTGCCGGACGTGGTCCGGGCGCGCCGGGCCGAGGACGCCCTGGTCCGCGCCGCCGGAGAGGTGGAGGCCCAGGGCCGGTTCCTGGACGCCGTGCTCGGGACCATGCCCTGCGGCATGATCCTCTTCGACGCCCAGGGCCGGGTCACGGAATTCAACGCCGAGGCCGAGCGTCTCCTGGGCCGAGGGCCGGACCTCGGCCCGCCCGAGGACTGGGGCCGGGCCTACGGCCTGTGCGACGCCTCCCGGTCCGCGCCGCCGGCCCCGGACGAGAGCCCGGCCGCGCGCGTGCTGCGCGGCGAGAGCATGGAGAACGCGCCCTTCCTCGTGGACCGGCCGGACCTGCCCGGACCGTCGGGCGTGATCCTGGACGCCCGGCCCGTGCGGCGGCGCGACGGCCGCATCCTGGGCGGGCTGGTCCTGCTGCGGCCCGGCCCGGCCGCGCTCCCCCGGCCCGCGCCCCGGCCCCGCGCCGCGCTGCGCGTGCTCGTGGTCGAGGACAACCCGGTGAACCTCCAGGTGGTGGGCTCGTTCCTGGATCGCCTGGGACACGCGGCCCTGCGCGCGGCCCACGGCCGGGAGGCCCTGGACATCCTCGCCCGCGAGCCCGTGGACGCCGTGCTCATGGACCTGGAGATGCCGGTCATGGACGGGCTGGACGCCACCCGCGCCATCCGCCGGGGCGACGCCGGGGAGGCCGCGCGCGGCGTGCCCGTGCTGGCGCTCACGGCCCACGTCACCCTGGAGCACCGCAAGGCCTGCCGGGCCGTGGGCATGGACGGCTTCCTGGCCAAGCCCCTGGACATCACGGACCTGGAGCGGGCCCTGGACAACGTCGCGGGCCGCGCGCCCGCTCCGGGTGAGGCCGCGATCCCCCCCGCCCCCGGAGCCGACGAGCCCCAGGCCCCGGACCTGGACCTGGACGGGCTCCTGGAGCGCTGCGCCGACGACCGCACCCTGGCCCGGGGCGTGCTGCGTTCGTTCCTCCAGGACCTGGGGCCCAAGCGCGCGGCCCTGACCGGGGCCCTGGATCGAGGCGACGGCCCGGACGTCGTCCGGCTGGCCCACGCCCTCAAGGGCGCGGCGGCCACGGCCGGGCTGCCCCGCATCCGGCAGCTGGCCGGGCCCGTCGAGAACATGGCCCGCGCCGGAGACATGGCCGGAGCCAGGTTGGCCTTCCAGGACATGCTCCCGGCCCTGGAGCGCGGCGCGGCCGAGGCCGCCCGCGTCCTGGACAAGCCCTGATCCGCGCTTTTTTCTTCGGTGTGTGACTGCCCGCATTATGCCGTCAAATCTATATTTCCGGGTTCCGCGACCGGCTTTTGGCCAGCCACCAGCCCTACAGGCTGTAGGGCCAAGTCTAAAGTTTCCCCATCCAAAGGCCGATATGATGGGCGACAGGACTTTCAGACCCGATGGAGGGTCGCGCCATGGAACCCTATGTGCAGATGAACACCCAGATCGCCCCGGCCACGACGACGGCCCAGGCTTCGTCGCGGGCGTTCGTCGGGGCCGCGGCCGCCGTGGAGGACGGCGGACGCAGGCGGGAGGAGGCGGGGGCCGAATCCGCGAAGGCCGCTCCCCTGAGCGCCGACGCGACCCGGGCCCTCACCGGGAAGGTCGAGTCCGCCCTGCGTTCGCAGGGGGTGGACCTGAAGTTCGTGGTCAATGAGGAAGCCGGACAAATCCAGGTGGAGATCCGCGACGCGGCCAGCGAAAAGCTGATCCGCAAGATCCCCCAGGACGAGCTCATCAATCTGCAGGAATCCCTGAAGAAGCTCGCCGGCGCCCTGTACGACCGCCCGGTCTGAGCCCCGCCGCGCCCGAAAAAAAAGCCCGGGACCGTGTGGTTCCGGGCCTTCGACGCTGCTCTTTTCCCCGGCTCAGGCCGCGGCCGACATGATCCGCCCCGCCCCGGACTCCGGCGCCACGGACAGCGGGTCCACCCAGATGGCGGAGCCCCCGCCGCCCTGCTCGATGACCGTCACGGAATTGTCCACCACGTTCCAGTTCAGGCTGTCCGCGCTCACGTTGCGCGAGGAGTCGAAGCTGTTGGAGACCTCGCGGTTCTCCACCCGGTTGATCTCCACGGTCTGGGTCTGGCTGGACGAGGAAGTGGACTGGATGCGCGTCTCGTGCACCGAGGAGTCGGTCTGGCGCACGCTGGTGGACTGGTCCACGCTGATGTGCGTGCTGTAGTCGTAGGTCAGCTGGCCCCCGCCGCCTCCGCCTTGCAGGGTCGAAAGGTGCACGTCGTCGGGCCAGCGGATCAGGTCCGCGCTGGAAGTCTTGATCACGTCCGAGGTGTCCACCAGGAAACGCATGTCCGGCGGATTCGGATCCCAGAGCATGTTCAGCCGCAACGGCTCGTAGGGGATGGCCGAGCGCAGCTGCACGGTGCTCTGGCTCGGGGAATGGGACACGAAGGCCGTGGGCGCGTCGTCGAAATGGCTGGCGGGCATGGCCGCCACCTTGGAGGCCGCCGAGGGCATCACCGGGCCCGTGGACATGCTGAAGTGCCCGGGACCGCCGGGGATGCCGTTGGTTCCCGTGCCGTCCGCGATGGTCCGCATGACCCCGCCGCCGCCCTCGGAAACCACGTGCTGGGCCCCGCCGCCGCCCTCGCTGATGACCCGTTGCGCGCCGCCCACGTTGCCGCCCGCGGACGCTCCGCCGCCACCGCCTCCTCCGCCGCCACCGGCGCCGTCGGCGATCATGTGCACGGCCCCGCCCGTGTTGGGCGTGGACGAACCGCCGCCTTCCACCAGGACGTGCTGGGCCCCGCCCACATTGGCGTTGGCCGATCCGCCGCCGCCTCCGCCGCCGGTCACGATGGCGCCGCCGGTCACGGTCGCGCCGCCGCCTCCGCCGCCGGAAAGTCCGCCGCCTCCGCCCGAGGGCACGACGTAGAGCGCGCCGCCGCCTCCGCCGGAAAGCCCGCCGCCTCCGCCCGAAACCGGGCCGCCGCCCGCGCCGGAAACAGGACCGCCTCCGCCGCCGGAGATCGGCCCCCCGCTTCCGCCCGAAGGCGTGACGTAGAGCGCGCCGCCGTTTCCGCCCGAGACCTGGCCGCCGCCGGAACCCGCCAGGGCCCCGGCGATGGTCAGGGCCGAGCCGTAGGGAATGCGCGGGGACGAGGTGTCGGGGTGGACCTCCCCGCCGGGCTGGATCGGAATGTGCGGGCCGTCCAGCGGGCCGCCGCCCCCGCCGCCGCCCGAAACCGGGCCGCCTCCGCCGCCGGAGACCGTGCCGCCCCCGCCCGCGCCATAGGGGATGTGCGGGGACGAGGTGTCGATGGGCACGTACCCGCCGGGCAGGAAGTGGGATTCGCCCACCCCGTAGGGGATCATGGCCTTGGTGGTGTCGATGGGCACGTACCCGCCGGGCACGTAGTGGGATTCGCCGGGAAAGATGGGCGCGCCGGCCGCGGGCGAGACATACGCCTGCCCCGGAGGCGCGGCCGTGACCTGACCCGGAGGGGCCGCCATGGTCTGGCCCGGAGGCCCGGCCACGATGTTGTCCGTGAGTCCCACGTACATGGCGTTCGTCCCGTCGCGCCTGGGCGCGATCATCCCCAAACTACCGCCCCCGCCCGCCCCCCGTCAAGGGGCCTTCGGCCCGTTCCAGAAAGGCTGAAAGCCGCCCGGCTTCGCCGGTTCACGGAAAGGCGGGAGCCTCCCCGGCTTTCTATAATCCGGCGAAGCCGGGCCGGGTTCAATGGACCAGGGCGGAGGGACTTCCCATGGACCGGCGGAGCTTGCGGCGCAGGGCCTCGCGGGCCGAGGCCGGGGCGTCGGCGTCGGTCATGCGCAGGGCCATGCGGAAGCAGAGTTCGGCCTCGTCGGACCGTCCGGCCTGGGCGTAGACCAGGCCCATGTGGTGCTTGGAATAGGCCTCCAGCAGGGGGCGGCCGATCTCGCGCGCGAGGCGCAGGGCCATGGCCAGGCTGAGCAGCGCCTGGTCCAGGCGGCCCTCGCGGCTGGCGCGGCGGGCCTCGGTGTTGTAGCGGGCGATGGCCTGGAGTTCGGGCATGGCGTCTCCTCCTCGGGGAGCGGCTAGACGGCGGCGGCCAGGATGGGCCCCATCTGCCGCTCCAGTTGGCGGTTGAGGGTCTTGCGCAGGTTCATGCGCACGATCTGGCAGACGCGGTTGCCGTCGCCGATGCGCGCGATGATGAGCTCCAGGGCGCGGCCGTACTCCATTTCGGCCTCGTCCAGGCGGCCGGAGCAGGTCAGGATCACGCCCAGGTTGTTGTGGATCTTGGCCTCCAGCACGGGCATGCCGCCCAGCTCCCGGACCAGGGTCAGGGCCTGGCGCTGCATGCGCTCGGCCAGGGCGGACTCGTCGTTGTCGAACAGGCGCATGCCGCCCCGGCAGAGGGAGCCCACCAGGCGCAGGGTGCGGCAGCGGCCCGGGCAGGGTTTGCGCGGCTCAGACATGGGCGGCCACCGTCTCGGCCCAGGCCGCGATCTCGCCGCGCTCGGGGTCGCCGTCGATCTTCAGGGACCCGGCGACCAGTTCGGCGCCCTGCTCCTGGGCCCGTTCCTCGATGGCGTCCACCGCGCCGCAGAAATGGGGATAGCTGGAGTCGCCGCAGCCGAACACCGCGGCCTTCACTCCGCGCAGTCCGGCCTTGTCGAGGTTCTCGTAGATGGGCACGAAGTCGTCCTGCAGCTCCACGTCCTCGTCGCCCCAGGTGGACGAGCCCAGAAGCACGAGATCCCAGCCCCGGGCCAGGCCCTCGACCTCCACGTCGGCGGCGTTCTTCAGGGTCACGTCCGCGCCGTGCTTCACGAGCACGTCCGAGATGTATCCGGCCGCTGTCTCGGTGTTGCCGGTGGTGGAACCAAAGACGATCAGAACCTTGCTCATGTGCTGCTCCTTATTCTGGTTCTCGGATTTTCAGCCGGGACGGCCCTTCCCGGCCGCGTCCCGTGCACGGTTTGATTGATATTGAAAATCAATCTCAAATGCAAGGGGAAAAATGAACGTGGGGGCAAGAAAGGTTGCAACTGGATGAAATCAATCGAAATCACGCCTGGACCGGGGGCCTTCGGCCCGTCCCGAAAAGGCGAGAGTCTCTTTGGTTTTCCGCAACCCGGCGAAGCCGCCCGGCTTCGCCGGTTCACGGAAAGGCCAAGAGCCTCTTTGGTTTTCTATAAACCGGCGAAGCCGGCTTTACAGGGGGGCGAGATTTTGGGACAGGAAGCGCATGCGGATTTTATTGCACGTGTGCTGCGGGCCGTGTTCGATCACGGTGGCGCGGACGCTGTTGGACGAGGGCCACGAACTGGAGGGACTGTTCTTCAATCCGAACATCCACCCCTTGGGCGAGTATGCCAGGCGGCGGGACGGGGCCCTGGAGGTGGCGGAGCGCATGGGCTTTCCGCTGCGGGTGCTGGACGCGGAGTATGATCCCAGGGCGTTTTTCCGGGCCGTGTCGGGCCGGGAGGACGAACGCTGCGGGGAGTGCTACCGCATCCGGCTGGAGCGCACGGCCGAGCTGGCGCGCGAGGGCGGCTTCGAGGCCTTCACCACCACCCTGCTCTACAGCAAGTATCAGAAGCACGAGGACATCACGGCCCGGGGCCAGGGATTGGCCGCCGACGGAACCGGGTTCCTGTACCGCGACTTCCGCTCGGGCTGGAAGGACGGCATCCGCATTTCCAAGGAATGGGGCATCTACCGGCAGCAGTGGTGCGGCTGCCTGTACAGCGAAAACGAGCGCTACCGGGCGCTGCTGAAGACCTAGGAGCGGGACATGACCAAGTTTTCGGACAGGGTGACGGACTTCATGCAGCACCGGGGCGTGATCCTCTCGGCCTACGTGCTCTTCTCGGCGGTGAAGACGGTCCTGCTCTGGCTGGACCCGGCCCAGCCCGAGGACGCGCGCATGGGCGCGGCCATGGGCCTGCTGCTCTACGCCGTGGCGTCGCTCTACGCCTGGCGGCGCAACACCCTGGCGGTCTGGATCATGACCGCCTGCCTCCTGTTCACGGGCCTGAGCTCGCTGTTCAACTCCGTGATCCTGTCCATGACCAATCCCCTGGAGACCATGGGCCTGAACGCCCTGAACCTGTTCCTGGGGGCCTACTTCACCATGAGCGGGCTGGTCATCTTCCGCAGCCGCGGGATCAAGATCGTCTCCATCCAGGCGGTCGAAGAGCCGGAGACGGACGCCAAGCCTTCCTCTCCCCTGGCCCCGCCGCCGACTTCGTCGGTCACCAGAAAGGCGGAAGAAAGCCCGGCGGAGAAGGCCGGAGAATAGGAGCGGGCGAATGCCCCGGCTGTTCGGAGAAGTCCTGTCCAGCGAGGGACCCAAGCGGGAGCCGCCCGGGCACGAGCCGGGCGCGGACAAGGCCATCCTGCTCTACGTCCACGTGCCCTTCTGCCGCCGCAAGTGCCACTACTGCGCCTTCCATTCCCAGAGCTTCAACCAGGTCACCTTCGCCTGGTACCTGAAAATCCTCCTGGCCGAGATCGAGCTCTGGGGCAAACGGCTCTCCCGACCGCGCGTGGACACGCTCTTCTTCGGCGGCGGCACCCCGAGCCTGTTTCCGCTGAACGACCTGGCCCGGGTCATGGACGCCCTGCGCGCCGCCTTCCGCCTGGAGGACTGCCGGGAGGCCACCCTGGAGGCCAACCCGGACTCGGCCTGCGACATCTCCTTTTTCCGCGCCCTGCTCTCCATCGGCTTCAACCGCCTGAGCCTGGGCGTGCAGAGCCTGGACGACGCGGACCTGGCCCTGCTCGGCAGGCCGCATTCCGCGCGCCAGGCCGTGGACACCTTCGCCCTGGCCCGGCAGGCGGGCTTCGGCAACATCAGCCTGGACCTCATCTCCGGCCTGCCCGGCCAGAGGCAACGCGACTGGCTGCGCCAGTTGGAGGGCGCGGTGCGGCTGCGGCCCGAACACCTCTCCTGCTACGGCCTGACCGTGGAGCCGGGCACGCCGCTGGCCCGCTCCCTGGACCTGGGGGAATACGCCCTGCCGCCCGAGAGGGAGCAGGGCCAGATGTACGTCTACGGCGCGGAATACCTGGAATCCCAGGGATACCTCCAGTACGAGGTCTCCAACTTCGCGCGCATGGGCTTCGCCTGCCGCCACAACCTGGGCTACTGGCAGGGCCGCGACTACCTCGGCCTGGGCCCCTCGGCCGTGTCCACCCTGGGGCGGCGGCGCTTCACCAACCCGCGCTACATGGACGCCTACGACGCGGCCGTGCGCGGCGGGTTCGCGGGCATGGACTTCGAGGAACTGGACGAGGCCGCCCGGCTGCGCGAGCTGGTCATGCTCTCCCTGCGCACCACCGAGGGCCTGGACCTGGCCCGCTACCGCAAGCTCTCGGGCCGCAACCTGCTCAAGGACGAGGCCAAGCTCATGCAGGGCCTGCGCCAGAACGACCTCGTGCGGATCAAGAAGGGCCGCCTCTCCCTGACCAAGACCGGCATGCTCGTCTCCAACTCCATCATCAGCCGCCTCATCTGACCCCCTTCGGGGGGGCTTCGCCCCTCTTCAGAAAGGCGGAAAGCAGGGAGTCTCTTTGGCTTTCCGTAGACCGGCGAAGCCGGACGAAGGGGGTCAGTGAACGACGCGCTTATCCCAGTAGCTGGCGCGGCGGGGCAGGTCGACTTCGTCCCGCGCGCCCTTGGCATGGGTGAACACGCCGTGGATTCCCTTTTTCGTGATCGTGCCCCGAAATACGCTCCCCGCGCCATACTCGTCGTCAGGAAGCGCGAATTCAACACCGTCCTTCCCGCACCGCACGTCCACGATCACCGGATTGAGCGGCGCGCCCATGGCCTGCTGGAAGATGCCGATCAAGGGCGCATCGTCATCTGTCCGCTCCTCGCCGATGACGATCTTGATCTCCTCGCCCAGCAGGTCGCCCGCCTCCTGGTGAAAGTACATGTTCGAGAAGGTTCCGAGACAATCCGGCTCGTCGTCGGTCTTCTCTCCGGCGAAGACGCTGGAGGAAAACGCCATGACGAACAACAAGATGAGATGAAAAGGCATAACCCGACGCGACATGTTTACCTCGGCGGTTTTTCGTATGCTTCCTGAGCCCGTTTCAGAAAGGCAAAAAGGCGAGAGCCTCTTGGCCGTTCCGTAGACCCCCGAAGGGGGCGGCGTAGCCGGGAGCCTCTTGGCTGTTCTATGAGCCGCCGAAGGCGGCTTTCTGGCGGGGGAGGATGTGGATGGTTGATTCCTTGGCTCCCTTGACGCGCAGTTCAGCGACGACGCGTTCGCGCGAGGCCATGCCCAGGAAGGTCCACCGGCGGCCGTCCCGCTCGTCCGTGAAGGAGAACGCAAAGCGCGTTCCGTGGGTGTCCAGGTCCGCCAGCACAGGCCGCCCGGGCGCGCCGTCAAAACGTTGCAATACGGCCTGTGGCCCCTTCTGCGTGTTGACGATGTAGAGTTCCATGCCGCGCAGTCCGCCGTCCGGGGAAACGCCGATCTCGGCATAGGTGCCGGGCAGCACGATTTCCGGCTCCACGTTCATGCCGGAGGCGTCGGGCAGAAGCCTGTCCCAGATGACGCTGCCGGTCCCTCGCTTGAGGAAATACGGCTCCGGCTTGTCCCAGCCGTCTCCGTTCAGTGTGCCCCGGATGCCTTCTGCGACGAAGTTGCCCTGAAAACGCAGGGGGTATCCGCTGACGCTCTCGAAGGAGAACGAAATCCGAGAGCCGTCGATGGCCACGTTCACCAGGGCCAACTCCAACGGCTCCCCGTCGAAGACCTGCAGGATGCCCTGATATCCCCCGGACACAGGCACGATCCTCAGCTCCAATCCATTCACGTCTCCTGATTCGGGGGTATAACGATAGTCGGCGAAGGTGCCGATGACGTCCGATCCCGAGGCGAAGCCCAGCCCCGGCGCGGCCAGGATGCAGAGACAGAGCAGCGCCATGGGCGCGAATATGCGGTTCATCGTTGCGTGCCCTTGGTTTTTTCCATCCACCAGGAGGTTTTTTCGTTCCATTCCCGACGCTTCGCACCTGACGGTTCATCAATGTAAAAGTGGTTGGGATCTCCGAATGGTTTCCCCGTGAGCAGGCCATGTTTTTTCGCCAAGTCCTCCAAGGCGGCCTTTTGCTGCGCCGGGAGTTTTTTCCAGTCGCTTCGGGGGATGTCCGCGGCCAATCCGCCCTGGTGGCTGCTCATGCCCGGCTTCGCCTTCACGGGTTCATCGATTATCGCTTGCCGTTCCGCGCTGCGATATCCCGAAATGTAGACCAACCGAATTCCGTTTGATTTCGCATCGTTGGTGAACCGTTCAAGCCGAGCGGCGAACTCGGGGTTGAGGTCTGTTTCAAATTTTTTCGGCAACACGACACGCACCAGTCCCGGATAATTCATGTCGACGGGCTGATGGGCGATTTGCGGCTCAGGCTCAAGGTTCGCCTTTCCCCGGTACTCGCTTTCGTCCTTGCCCTGATTCCCGTATGCGAACCGTTCGTCCAGCACATCCCGGCCGCCCCCTTCGGGGGTTTCCAGAAAGGCGGAAAGCAGGCTCCCGTCCCGGGGTTTTTCCTCCTTGGGTTTCTCGCTCCAGGCCCCTTCTCCGGGTCCGGCGTAGCGGCCCAATTCGTCATAGGGCTGCTGGTCGCCGTGGGAATTGGGCTTGGTGTGCCCGCCCAGGCCTCCCGCCACCAGCGACATCCGCCGCTTGGGCGGAACCCAGTCCGGTTCCTTGGCCACCACCCACCCGGCTTCGCCCCCTTCGGGGGGTTCCAGAAAGGCGGGAGCCTCTTGGCCTTTCTGTAAACCCCCCGAAGGGGGGCAGCATATGCCGCCTCCTATAGGTTTTCAACGAACCATAAGGGGCGTTTTCCGGCCGGGGAAAGAATGACAGCGAATATGCGGCTCATTGCAGCGGATTTGCACGTTGACCGGCCACGCCCTGCCCCCTTCGGGGGTTTTCAGAAAAACGGAAAGACGGGACCCTCTTGGCCTTTCTATGACCCCCCGAAGGGGGGAGCTTCTTGGCTGTTCCATGAACCGGCGAAGCCGGGCGGACCCTTGCCGGAAGGGGGGGATTCTGGTAGCTGGGTGGCACCGCCGCACTCAAGGAGTTTTCCAGGTGATCCGTTTCGAGCATGTCCAGAAATGGTTTCATGATCTGCATGTCCTGAACGACGTCAACCTCCACATCGCCCCGGGCGAGGTGGTGGTCATCTGCGGGCCGTCCGGCTCGGGCAAATCCACGCTCATCCGCTGCATCAACCGGCTGGAGCCGATCCAGAAGGGCAAGATCGTGGTGGACGGAGTGGACGTGGGCGACCCGCGCACGAACATGGTCATGCTCCGGGCCGAGGTGGGCTTCGTGTTCCAGCAGTTCAACCTCTACCCGCACATGACCGTGCTGGAGAACATCGTCCTGGCCCCCATGCTCGTGCGCGGCACGCCGCGCGCCGAGGCCGAGGCCGCGGCCATGGAGCTGCTCTCCAAGGTGAACATCCCGGACAAGGCCGGGGCCTACCCCAGCCAGCTCTCCGGCGGCCAGCAGCAGCGCGTGGCCATCGCCCGGGGTCTGGCCATGAAACCCCGGATCATGCTTTTCGACGAGCCCACCAGCGCGCTCGACCCGGAGATGATCAACGAAGTCCTGGACGTGATGAAGACCCTGGCCCGCGAGGGCATGACCATGGTCGTGGTCACGCACGAGATGGGCTTCGCCCGCGAAGTGGCGGACCGGGTCATCTTCATGGACCACGGCGCGCTCGTGGAGGAGAACACCCCCGAGGAGTTCTTCAACCATCCGAAGCAGGAGCGCACCAAGGACTTCCTGAGCAAGATTCTCTCGCATTAGGTCGCCGGGCCCCGGGAAGCATTTCCCGGGGCCTCGTTTTTATGGCATGGTTCACGGATCGGAATATCCCGCACGGGACAAACAAAGGAGAGAGCACATGCGTTCCCTGAAGACCCTGGCTATTGCCTCGCTGCTCCTGCTGGCCGCCGCCTCCGTGGCGATGGCCGGTCCGGCCTACGACCGCGTGATGAAGGACAAGACCCTTCGCGCGGGCATCATGACCGACTCCATCCCCGGCGCCTTCTACAACGAGAAGAAGGAGTGGGTGGGCTTCGACGTGGACATCGCCGAGGAGATCGCCAAGCGCCTGGGCGTGAAGCTCGAGCGCGTGGCCGTGAACAACAAGACCCGCGTGGCCTTCGTCCAGGAAGGACGCATCGACATCTCCGTGGCCAACATGACCCACAAGCGTGAGCGCGACAAGAGCATCGACTTCTCCATCACCTACTTCTTCGACGGCCAGAAGGTGCTCGTGAAGAAGGGCGCGGTGAAGGACTGGAAGGATCTCATGGGCAAGAAGGTCGCCACCATGCAGGGCACCACCTCCGAGATCAACCTCAAGGCCAAGCTGAAGAGCCTGGGCGAGAAGAACGTGGACCAGAGCGTGATCTCCTTCCAGAAGGAGTCCGAGTGCTTCCAGGCCCTGCAGATGGGCCGCGTGGCCGGCTGGAGCACCGACTCCACGATCCTGCTGGGCTACGCCGCCCAGGAGCCCGGCAAGTGGGAAGTCATCGGCGACTTCATCTCCGACGAGCCCTACGGCATCGGCCTGCCCCAGGACGACTCCGCCCTGCGCGACGCCGTGAACTTCGCCATCCAGGACATGTGGACCGACGGCGCCTACATGAAGATCTACGACAAGTGGTACGGCCCCAACACCCCGTACGCCTTCCCCATGTCCGGCAAGATCGAGATGTGGCCGTAGGCCCATCCCTCCCCGTCAACCAGCTCCGGCCCGGCACTCCCGGGCCGGAGCCTTTTCCCGGCGCGTGAACATGCTCAAGCATTGGATGGAAAAACCCCTGGCCCAATACGCCGCCCTGGCCTTCATCCTGGGCCTGGCGGTCTGGTATTGGGGCTTCGTCTTCAGCTTCCACTACAAGTTCGACTGGTCGGTTCTCTTCGTGGAGAACAAGACCTACGGCCTGAACCTGGGCCTGGAGCTGCTCAAGGGCCTGTCCCTGACGGTGAAGATCTCCCTGCTCTCGGCGGCCATCGCCCTGACCCTGGGCACGGCCCTGGGCCTGGCGCGGCTCTCGCACTTCCGGCCCCTGCGCTGGGTGGCGACCTGCTACGTGGAGTTCTTCCGCAACACGCCCCTGCTCGTGCAGCTCTTCTTCTGGTATTTCGCCCTGCCCAAGCTCCTGCCCGACGCCGGGCGGGAGTGGCTCTTCAGCCTGCACTACGAGTTCTGGGTGGCCGTCTGCGGCCTGGCCGCCTACACCAGCTCGTTCATGGCCGAGGTCATCCGCGCGGGGCTCCAGTCCATCCACAAGGGGCTGCTGGAGGCCGCCTACTCCTCGGGCCTGACCTATTTCCAGGTGCTCACGCGGATCATCCTGCCCCTGGCCTTCCGGGCCATCATCCCGCCGCTGGGCAGCGAGTTCCTGAACAACATGAAGAACTCGTCCCTGGCCATGGTCGTGGGCGTGGCCGACCTCACCTGGCAGTCGCAGCAGATCGAGTCCCTGACCTTCCGGGGCTTCGAGGCCACCACGGCGGCCACGGTGCTCTACCTCTCGCTCTCGCTGATCATCTCCGGGGTGCTGAACACGGTGAACCGGCGGCTGCGCGTGGAGCGGCCGGCCCGGCCCGGCTGGATGGACCTGGCCCTGGACCGCGTGCTGCTGCCCGTGAACCTCTTCCTGCGGGGCCTGACCCGGCCCCTGCGGCGCATGGCCCGCCGTCGCCGCCAGTCCCTGACCCGTTCGGCCCTGGGCGCGCTCTGGGCCCGCTTCCTGGGCCTGGCCAGGCGGGCGCTCGTCCTGGCGGGCAAGGCCGTGTTCCTGGGCCTGCTGGCCGGGCTGGCCTGGAAGATATTCGAGGGGCTCTCGGCCTTCGACTGGGCCGTGGTGCGCGACAACTTCACGACCATGCTCATCTGGCGCTTCCCCCACGGCGACGAGCACGAAATCCTCTGGGGCCTGGGCGGGCTCTCCTTCTCCCTGCTCATGGCGGTCATCGCCATCTCGGTGAGCTTCGTCATGGGCCTGGTCATCGGCCTGGCGCGCATGGCCGAGAACCGCGTGCTGCGCATCCCGGCCACGGCCTACATCGAGCTCATCCGCGGCAACCCGCTGATCATCGTCATCTTCTGGGTCTACTTCTTCGTGCCCGTGCTCCTGGACACCTTCCTGAACGTGTTCTGGTCCGCGACCATCGCGCTGACCCTGTTCACCGCGGCCTACATCGCGGAGATCGTGCGCGGCGGCATCCAGAACATCCCCAGGGGCCAGTTCGAGGCCGCCTACTCCACGGGCCTGACCTACGCCCAGACCATGCGCAGGATCATCCTGCCCCAGGCCCTGAAGCAGATGATCCCGGCCATCGTGGGCCAGTTCATCGCCATCTTCAAGGACACCTCCCTGGCCTACGTCATCGGCGTGCTGGAGCTGACCTTCGTGGCCCAGGGCCTGAACAACCGGCTCATGGTCCACCCCTTCGAGATCTACTCCACCGTGGCCCTGCTCTACTTCCTGGGCTGCTACGCCATGAGCCTCTTCGCCGCCCGGCTGGAGCGCAGGCTCTCGCCCGAACGCATCCGGCTGCGCATGTAGCCGGGAAGACCGCGCCTCACAAGAAAACGGCGGGCCTCCGGGTCCGCCGTTTTTTTTCATGCGGCATCGATTTCCATTGCCCACGCCAAAGTGGCTACCATATAGTCGCCGGTTGATGGACCGCGTGAATGCCCGCGGCCGGCCCGGGCGAGCGGGCGCGGCGGCGGCGTTCTCCCTCCGCGCGGTTCCGGGAAGGAGAGAACCCGCATCCGACGGACGCCGATTCCGGCGACCGCGCACAACCCCGGCCCGGGCCGGGTCCGCCGCCTGCCAGCCGGCGGAGAGAGGAGTCTTCCATGTTCCGCAAAAGCATCAGCTCGGTCCTCATCGTGTCCGTGGCCCTGGCCGTGGTCCTGGCCGTGGCCGCCATCGTCACCTATGTCTCCCGCTCCACCTACAACCTGACCCTGGCCCTCAACGAACAGGCCATGCACCAGATGACCAAGGCCACCCAGAACTCCCTGGACCTCTATATGGACGGGACCCAGGCCATGGCCCACACCCTGTCCAGCCAGCGGGCCGTGGTCGAGGCCCTGGAGGGCGACACCGCGCGGGCCGACAACTATCTCAAGCTCTATCTGGAGGCCAACGCCAACCTCCAGGCCGTGCTCGTCTTCGACGCCTCGGGCAAGGTCCTCGTGGGCCGCGAAAGCGGCGGCCGCGACCTGGCGGGCACGGACCTGTCCGGCCGGGACTACGCCAAGGACATCCTGGGCGGCCAGGACCGGCAGAAGACCCTGCAGGTCATCTTCGTGGGCCAGGACAACGCCAAGATCACGGCCATCCCGCTCTCCCGCGTGGTGAAGGCCCCCGACGGCCGCCGCCTGGGCGGCGTGGCCGTGCTGGCCCGCTGGGACGTGTTCACCAAGGCCTTCATCGACCCGGTGCGCTTCGGCGAGCGCGGCTATCCCTTCATGCTCGACGCCCAGGGCCGGATGATCGCCCACGCCACGGACAAGAGCGACATCCTCACCCCGCCGGACGAGATCAACCTCAAGGCCCTGAAGCTCGGCAACGGCGAGCTGTCCTATGAGTGGAAGGGCGAGAAGAAGATCCTGCTCGTGACCACGGACCCGGACACCGGCTGGGTCACCTGCATGAGCGCCTACGTCTCCGAGCTCACCGAGACGGCAACGGCCCAGCGCAACATGCTCATCGGCATCGGCGCGGCCGCCGTGATCCTCCTGGTGGGCGTCATCGCGCTCATCATCCGCCGCCTCGTGGTCCGGCCCATCAACGCCATCGAGGCCTTCACGGCGGCCATCGCCAAGGGCGACTTCACGGCCGTGCTGCCCACCGGCTTCCGCTTCGAGTTCGACCACCTGGCCGGGAACATCCGCACCATGGTGGCCGAGCTGAAGAACAAGCTCGGCTTCGCCCAGGGCGTGCTCAAGGGCTTCGTCATGCCCTGCGCCGTGTTCGACACCAACGACAAGGTCACCTTCACCAACGAGCACATGGTCCGGGCCATCGACAAGAGCGGCGATCCCAAGGGCTACCTGGGCCAGACCTCGGGCCAGTTCATCTACGACGAGACCGGCCGCGACACCGCCGCCACCCGCTCCATGCGCGAGAAGCGCATGCTCCAGGCCGAGATTCCCTATACCTCGCACAAGGGCAACAAGAAGGTCTTCGACGTGACCGCCACCCCCATCCACGACCTGGACGACAACGTCATCGGCACCCTGGCGGTCTGGTTCGAGCTGACCGAAATCCGCGAGCAGCAGAAGAAGATCGCCGCCCAGAACGAGAAGATCGCCAAGGCCGCCGAGGCCGCGGACACGGTCTCCAACCAGGTGGCCTCGGCCTCCGAGGAGCTCTCGGCCCAGATCGAGCAGTCCAGCCGAGGCTCGGAGGAGCAGCGCGCCCGCACCGGCGAGGCGGCCACGGCCATGGAGGAGATGAACGCCACGGTCATGGAGGTGGCCAAGAGCGCCTCCACCGCGGCCGAGCTGGCCGACAGGGCCAAGGGCCAGGCCCAGAACGGCGAGCAGCTCGTGCGCGACGTGGTGGCCACCATCCTGCGCATCAACGAGCAGTCCGAAATCCTCAAGACCGACATGACCGAGCTCGGCAAGCAGGCCGAGGGCATCGGCCAGATCATGAACGTCATCGCGGACATCGCGGACCAGACCAACCTCCTGGCCCTGAACGCGGCCATCGAGGCCGCCCGCGCGGGCGA